>JAKLGM010000030.1 GCA_022710685.1 Patescibacteria group bacterium
ACTAAATATCAAAACATCTTTCTCCTCCCCTTTTTTAAAGAGGAGAATGGGAGGGGTTAAACCCACCCTAGCCATCCCTTTGCCAAAGGGAGGAAATAAAAAAATATAAAACGACACTTATGTCGTTTACTTAATTAAATAATATAATAAAACTATGTCAACTACTCTCTGGATTATCTTAGGAGTGATTGTGCTCCTAGCTCTTTTCTTGGTTTCTCTTTATAACGGATTGATTCGTCTCAAGAATCGTGTCGATGAAGCTTATAGCGATATGGATGTGCAGATGAAACGCCGTTATGATTTGATCCCAAATTTAGTGGAGACTGTCAAAGGTTATGCCGCGCACGAGCAGGCCACCTTAGAAAAAGTTATCAATGCCCGTAACCAAGCTATGGCGGCTCATGATAAAGGCAACGCGGCTGAACAGGTCCAGGCAGAGAATGCCCTGTCTTCTACCTTGAAATCTATCTTCGCTTTGTCGGAAAATTACCCGGATTTAAAAGCCAACCAGAACTTTTTGGAATTACAGCGGGAATTAACCGATACTGAAGACAAAATTATGGCTTCCCGCCGCTTCTACAATGGTAATGTCCGCGACTTCAATACTAAGTTGCAAGTTTTCCCAACTAATATTTTTGGCAAGATGTTAGGTTTTTCTTCCCGCCAGTATTTTGAGATTGCCGATGAAAAGCAAAAGGAGCCGGTAGCAGTAAAATTTTAATAGCAAAAACATATGACTGAAACTTTAGCCGATGTCGCCCCAAAAGCTGGGAGCGGCTCAGCCTTCTCTGATTTCTTGCCGATTATCTTGATCTTGATAGTCGGTGGAATAGTCTTCCTCTTCGTCCGTAAGTTTTTCTTCGACTAGAGCTATGACTATTTATCAACACAGCGATTCTAACAAGCGGAAAACTTGGCTATTATTGGCCGGGTTTTTTGTCTTTATCATTATTGTCGGCTATGTCTTCGCTTTTGCTATGGAGGAGCCGGGAATATTATATGGCGCCGTTATTTTTAGCATCCTTTCCAGCTTTATCAGTTATTGGTGGAGCGATAAGATAGTTTTGGCCATGAGCGGCGCTCATTTGGTAGTGCATGATTCTAATCGGGAATTATTTCATATCGTGGAGAATCTTTGCATCGCTTCCGGCTTGCCCCAACCTAAGATTTATCTGATTGAAGATAGCGCTCCCAATGCTTTTGCCACTGGGCGCAACCCAGAACACGCGGTTATCGTCGTGACTTCTGGTTTACTGGAGAAGTTAGACAGAGTAGAACTAGAGGGTGTTATCGCTCATGAATTATCCCATATTGGCAATCGTGATATTCTTTTGGCGACTATTGTGACGGTCTTGGTCGGCGTAGTCGTGCTTTTGGCCGATTGGTTCCGCCGCTTTAGCTTATTTGGCAATCGGCGCAGCAATGATCGGGAGAACGGCCAGCTAGCCTTGATTATCACTGTCGTCGCTATAGTTTTTTCAATCTTAGCCCCGCTTTTTGCTTATCTGATGCAATTTTCCATTTCTCGGAAGCGGGAATTTTTGGCTGATGCTGATGGCGCTTTGTTGACCCGCTATCCGGAAGGCTTAGCCAGGGCATTAGAGAAGATCTCAGCTGACAGCGAACCGCTGGAAGCGGCTAATCGCGCTACGGCTCATTTGTATTTTTCTTCGCCCTTCAAAGAGGACAGCGGCCGCCGGGTTTCTTGGTTCACCAAGATGTTCATGACCCATCCGCCGGTAGAAGAGAGAATCAAGGCCTTGCGTAATCTGGGAAAATAAGTTATATATATTTTTGGTTTGTTTAATAATTAATTGCCCCCACTAAATTCCGGCCTAGACTGGCGGGGAATCCGAACTATAATCTGAAACTGAGGTTTTAGATTGCAGTTTTGATTTCTGCTCAGAGTCAGCCGGATTTAGGGCTGGCTTTTTTGTTTCTATGAACACTAAAATCGTGGCTACCATCGGCCCCAAATCTCAAGATTATGAGATCATGAAAGAGATGGTCAAGAATGGCTTGAATATCGTCCGGATTAATTTTTCCCATGCGACTTATGACCAGTATTATCGTATCAAGAATAATTTGGACAAGATTAAACAGGAGACTGGTTTTGATGTCAAAATCATGTTTGATCTCCAGGGTCCTCGGATTCGGATCGGCCAATTGCCGCGGGAGGTGGAGATGAGAGAGGAAGAAGTTTATTCTTTCTTCTATGGCCCGGCCAATGTGGATAATATGGAAATCCCGATTGATGATGAGAGTTTGTCTCAGGATATCAAAGCCGGTGATCCGCTCTATCTAGCCAATGGTGATTTAGAGCTCAGAGTGCTCGGGGTCAAAGAGGGAAGGATTATGGCCCAAGTGGAGCGGGGCGGCATACTATTATCCCGCAAGGCTATTAATGTCCCGAAGACCATATTGCAGCGCGATGTTCTGACCCCGAAGGATTTGGAGGATATAAAATTCGCCCGCGAAGTAAGGCCGGATTATATTGCCATGTCTTTTGTGCAGAATGGCGAGAATGTCCGTCGTTTGCGTCAGGCTTTAGGCGATAGCCCGATAGCCATTATCGTCAAGATTGAGCGGGCGGCCGCACTGGACTATATCGATGAGATTATCCGTGAATCCGACGGCTTGATGATTGCGCGCGGCGATTTGGGAATTGAAGCGCCGCTGGAAGATTTGCCCATCATCCAAAAGAATCTCATCCGTCATGCCCATTGGCACGACAAGCCGGCAATAGTCGCCACGCAGATGATGAGCTCCATGCTCAATCATGCCCGGCCGACCCGAGCTGAAGTCAGTGACGTGGCCAATGCCATCTTTGACGGGGCTGACGCCGTGATGCTATCCGATGAAACTGCCGCTGGCGATTATCCGGTAGAGACTATCAAGATGATGAAGCGGATTATAGACAAGACCAATGATTACTTCAATAACCGCAATTATTTTGAAGATCAGACTATTATTTATAAAAAATAGATAGAGAAAAGAGGGAATATCTCCCTCTTTTTGTTTGGACATATTTCTTTATATTAGTCAATATTGGCATTATTCGCTATTTATTGGCTATTTTTGCTTTTTTTTGACTTTTCTGGATAAATTTAGTATAATATTTCACAATTGAGGCAGGCGGATAGCCGCCCTACTTTATTTGTGGGGAGGAAAGTCCGGACTCCTAGGCCTATATTTCTAGGCCAACGATAGTGGGTAACGCCCACCGGGCCCCTTTGGGGGTTTAGGGAAAGTGCCACAGAGACAATACTAATTCGTCTTGTTTAGCGAATTTTTTTCGCTCCATCCTTCGCCGAAGCTTCGGATGGACAAGAGAATGAAAGGTGAAAAGTTGGCCATTCATGGCCTTCGACCTTTGGCGACAAAGGTGCGTGGTAAACCCTATCGGGGAGCAAGAACAAACTTCATCCCACAAGGATGAAAGACAAGTAGTTCGCCTGACCCGCCCAGCAATGAGCGGGCTAGATAAATGGCTATCCAGGAAGATTTATTCTTCTGGACAGAATCCGGCTTATAACCCGCCTCAATCATGCAGAAATTAAAAGCCAGAAATCAAAAAATAATTTTGATTTCTGCATTTTAATCTTTGTTTAACCTTAAATCAAATATGAAAAAATCCGAGTTTATTTTTTCTCTTATTCTAATCCCGGTTGATTACTTGATGATTTTTCTAGCCGGCCTTTCCGCTTATTACCTCCGTTTTTCCAATTTTGTTTCGGGTATTAGGGCTGTCCAATTTGATTTTGATCTGTCCCATTACTCTATAATTCTCTTGATTGTTGGCGCTATCTGGGTGGTGGTTTTTGCTTTGTCCGGTCTTTATGCGATTTCTAGTCCGAGAAAAATTGCTCAAGAAATATGGCGTGTAATCGTGGCCTGTTCTTTGGGTTTGGTCTTGTTGGTGGTTTATATCTTCTTCTTGCGGGAGCTCTTCAACTCTCGTTTTATCGTCCTGATGGGTTATTTAATCGCTATCCTGTATGTGATTATCGGCCGCTTATTTATCCGTTGGCTGCAAAAAGTCCTTTTCCGCTATGGTATTGGTACCCGCAAGGTCATTTTGGTGGGTGCAGCCAAGACGGCTGACAGCTTAGTCCATGAATTCTTTTCTCGCCCGACTTCCGGCTATGAGGTGGTGAAACGAGTCCGGGACTTTTCTTTAGACACCGTCCATGAGTTGGACGACTTTATCCGCGACTATGAATCCAAGAAAGATGAGCATAAAGGGGAGGCGGTAATCGATGAGATTATCCAAGCCGATCCCAATATGAGCAAGGTAGAAACTTTGCGCCTCTATGACTTTGCCAATGATCATCATCTGACTTTCAAATATGTGGCTGATCTTTTGGGCGTCAAGGTATTAAGAACAGAGATGACTGAAATTGCCGGCATCCCAGTGGCTGAGGTCAAACGCACTACCTTGGAAGGTTGGGGCGCGATTTCCAAACGCTTAGTGGATATAGTTTTGTCCGGTATTATTATTATCTTGCTATCACCGATTATCTTGCTAGCTATGATTTTGATAAAACTGGATTCACATGGTCCGATTTTCTTTTCTCGCCGTGACGATGGTTCTTATGTCTATCGGGTCGGCCAGGGCGGCAAGCCTTTCCGTTATTTTAAGTTCCGTTCCATGATTCCGGGAACTGATAATATGCGCTACAAGGAGTTGGCCGACAAAAATATCCGGGGCGAAGGACCAATGGTGAAAATCAAAGATGATCCGCGGGTCACTCGGGTCGGTAAATTTATTCGTCGCTGGAGCATTGATGAATTACCAGAACTATTCTTAGTCTTTACCGGTAAGATGAGCCTCATCGGTCCCCGGCCGCATTTGCCAGAAGAGGTGGCCAAGTATGAACAGCACCACCGCAAAACCTTGACTATTAAGCCGGGAATTACCGGTCTAGCCCAGGTCTCAGGCCGGAGTGATTTGGCCTTTGAAGAAGAGGTCAAGTTAGACATCTATTATATTGAAAACTGGTCATTATTGCTTGATTTATCAATATTGTTAAGAACCCCCTGGGCAGTGATTAAGCACCGGGAGGCGGAATAATCTATGAAAGTCGCGTTAATCCACGATCATTTAGCTCAAGACGGCGGCGCCGAAAAGGTGTTGCAGGTTTTTGCTAATATGTTTCCGGCCGCTCCAATCTATACTCTTTTATACGAGAAAGAGAATGCTAACAAGAATTACAAGGGGAAGCGGATTGAAACCTCGGTTATCCAAAAATTACCGGGCGGCGTCAAACACTATCAATGGTATTTGACTCTGATGCCGATGGCCGTGGAATTTTTTGATTTGAGCGAATATGATTTAGTCCTGTCTGACACCAGCTCCTTTGCTAAGGGCGTTATTACTAAACCCGGCACCTTGCATGTCTGCTATTGCCATACTCCGACCCGCTATCTCTGGAGCGACACCCACCAGTATATTAATGAATTGAAATATAATAAGTGGCTGAAGAAAATAATCTCTTTGATGCTGAACCGCTTGCGCATGTGGGACCGTTTAGCCGCTGATCGAGTTGATGTCTTTATCGCTAACTCCAAAACTGTCCAAGAACGTATCAGCAAATATTATCGCCGCGACAGCGTCGTGATTTATCCGCCGGTAGAAACGGAGAAGTTCTCCGTGGCCGCGCAGGATCCTTTTTCCGATGAGAAGCCCTATTTCTTGATTGGTTGCCGCCTGGCGCCGTACAAACGGGTGGATATTACCATTGAAGCTTTCAAAACATTGGGGGCTGACTATCGTTTGAAGATTTTTGGTGACGGCGTGGACATGAAGCGTCTCAAGAAAATTGTCGGTACCGCGACGAATATTGAGTTTGTCGGCCGCGTCAGCGACAGCGAGAAAGCTGACCTTTACCGTCATACTTT
>JAKLGM010000031.1 GCA_022710685.1 Patescibacteria group bacterium
TTCGGTTTGCATGTCATTTAATTGCCGGTCCAACTTAGCATATTGCTTAAACCGCTTAGCCCGAGTTGCCTCGGACATATTGAAGTATTTTATCTTATACCAATCCTTCCAATCGATTTCGTTCAAGCGCGGATCAATAATCAATTTTTTTCCGGTCTTAGCGATAAAAGGCCGCGCCGTTTCCTGCGCCCGCAACAACTCGCTCGCATAGACCTTATCAACCTCCATAGTCAACAGCTTCTTAGTCAGGTAATCCCGCTGCTTCAAACCAATATCCGATAGTGGCATATTAAAATCACCCACCAGCCGTTCGCTGGAATAATCCGGATTACAGTGGCGAACCAGATAAATAATAGTATAAGGCCGTCGCGTCTTGGGCTTAATCTTGCTATAAGGATTTTGATATTGGAGTTTTACCATATTCTTTAAATCGCTAACTGCGCCTCAGCCCAAGTCCAATTCAAGTTATGGGCAATCAAGGCTTTAACATAATCTAATCGACGATTCTGATAATCTAAATAATAAGCATGCTCCCAAACGTCAATGACTAGAAGCGGCTTCTGGCCGGAAGCCAAAGGCGTACCGGCATTAGCCGTTTTCACTATTTTCAGCTTGTCGCCAGCCAAAACGAGCCAAGCCCAGCCGCTACCAAATTGGCCGACTGCCGCTGCCAAAAATTCTTCTTGAAATTTTTCATAAGAACCGAAATCGGCCGCTATCATCTGAGCCAGCTTCTCTCCTGGCTGGCCGCCCTGAGGAGCCAAACTCTGCCAATAAAAATTATGGTTGTAGACTTGAGCGGCATTATTGAATATCGCCGCCTGGTCTGGATTATTAGCGGTAGCCAGAATAATCTCCTCTAAGCTCTGGCCGGCCAAATCGGTCCCGGTCACGAACTTATTAAGATTATCAACATAAGCCTGATGATGCTTGCCATAATGGAAGCCGATAGTCTGAGCTGAGACCTGAGGCTCTAAAGCGTCCGGAGTAAAAGACAAAGGATTGAGATTGAACATAAAGTTAAAGTTAAATGCTAAATAATTTTAGGATCACCATCAACCCCAAACCCAAACCAATGCCCAATAACTGGCGTAAGGTCTGGCTAATCCGGCTTTCCTTCTTAAGCTCTGGAATCAGGTCGGAAGTGGCGATATAGATAAAGCCGCCGGCCGTAATCGGAATAATCCACTCTATGAAGCCTTCGGCTTGAGAGCCGATAATAATAGCGATGACAGCGCCAACGACTGAAGCCAGGCCAGAAAAAAGATTAAGCCAAAGCGCTTTCTTGGGCTTGTAACCAGCATGGATTAAGGTGCCAAAATCACCTAATTCTTGGGGAATTTCGTGCGCGATAACGGCGATCGTGGTAACTATGCCAAGCGGCACGCTGGCTAAAAAAGAACCGCCGATCAACAGGCCGTCAATCAAATTGTGCAACCCGTCACCCACCAAATTCATCGCGCCGATAGGATGAGGATGCTCCTTGCCTGGCTGCAAATGGCAATGGCGCCAATGGACGATTTTTTCCAAAATAAAAAAGATCATGATGCCGGCGATAACTCCGAACCACACGCTTTCTGATCGAGCCGCTTCTTCTACCGCCTCCGGCAGAAGATGGATGAAGCTATCACCCAATAAGGTGCCGGCGGAAAGACTTACCAAAAACATCACTAAACGGCTCAAGCGATTGCGGGAAAACAAGATCACCGTAACGCCGACTAGTGACAAAAGCGAAGTAAGAAGCGAAGCGGCTATTATTAATAAATAGACTGAATTCATATTAATTATTTCTTCTTTCTGGCTCCGGCTGGCTTAATTTTCTTCTTTGCTACCAACCGGACTTTCTTGGCTGGAATAGCCACTTTGGCGTGCCGGCTTTCATATTCAGCAATAACCTTGCGCAAGCCTTCGACAGCTAAAATCGAACAATGGATCTTTTGGCTCGGCAAGCCGCCTAAATCCTTGACTATTTTCTGCCAATCAAAATTCTTGGCTTTTTCCAAGGTCATTCCCTTTACTTTCTCCGTCAAGACCGAGGAAGTCGCAATATTAGAGGCGCAGCCAAAGGACAAAAATTTAATATCCTTGATCACGCCATCTTTGACTTTGATAGAAAAAGACAATTGATCGCCGCAAACCATGTTACCAACGCTAGCCTGAGCATCAGCATCTTTAAGCGTGCCAATATTTTGCGGATGAGTAAAATGACTAAGGGTCTTCTTAGTATAATTTAATGACATATTATTTAGATTTATTTATAATAAATTAATTATAACACATTTTCAATTTGAAACCAAAACCTGACTACTTTTGACCAAGAAAAGACGCCGATTATTTGGCGTCTTTTGCCCCGTACAAATATTTTATACAATTGGGCTAAACTGCCGCAAGCGCTTGACTGCTCCGGCCAGGACTTTAACCGTATAATCGATCTCTTTCTTATTATTATACTTGCCTAAAGAAAAACGGATATTGCTATTCATATCGCTCGGGTCCAAACCAATAGCCGTGAGCGTGCCGGAAACCTTTAAATTCTGAGCGGAACAAGCCGAGCCGGTAGAAACGCAAATTCCCTTCAAAGAAAGATCCATTAATATTGCCTCACCCTCAATTCGACGAAAACGGACATTCAGATTGTTGGGCGTCCTATCCTTAAGCGACCCGTTTAAATAGACCTCTGGGATGGACCGCTTTATCTTTTGCCAAAGGTAATCTCGCAGAACTTTAACCTTCTTGATATAAGTCCCGCGCTCTTTATAGCTCAACACCAAAGCCTCAGTCAAACCGACAATCCCCGGAACGTTATAAGTGCCAGCTCTCAGGCCATTTTCCTGACCGCCGCCGACAATCAGGGGGTTAATCTTTATCGCCGGATTTATAAAAGCCAAGCCAGAGCCCAAGGGACCATAGAATTTATGAGCTGAAAGGCTCATAAAATCAATACCTAGCTTCTTTATATCTAAATTCAGATAAGGCACGGCCTGGACGGCATCCGTATGGAACCAAGCGCCATTCCGATGCACTATCTCGGAGATCTTAGCTAAATCCTGCACTACTCCGATTTCATTATTAACAGCCATAATAGAAACTAAAACTGTTTCCGGCAAAATCATCTTTTCCAACTCAGCCAACTTGACTCGGCCGTCACTATCAACCGGAGCATAATCAACCTTGAAGCCTTCAGCGGCCAGCTCCCGCGCCGAATTCATCACGCAAGGATGTTCAATCGCCGAAACGATCAGATGATTGCCTCGATCTTTATTAGCTCGCATCACGCCCTTAATGATAAAATTGTTAGCCTCGGTCGCTGATGAAGTAAAGACGATATTATCCGCCTGCCCCTTAAAAACCTGAGCGATTTTCTCCTTACAAGCCTTTATCAGCAAATAGTTCTCTTGGCCTAAATAATGGATAGACGAAGCATTGCCATAGTGAGTCGCATAAATTGACTTCATTTTAGCCAAAACCCGCGAATCAATCTTGGTAGTAGCAGCATTGTCCAAATAAACTTTCATATTATTTCAGTTCGATGCTTTTTATAATAACATCTTTCTTAGGGTGATCGTTTTCATTGGTATCCAAGTCTTCAATCTTGTCCACCACCTTCATGCCTGAAATTACTCGGCCAAAATTAGTATGCTTGCCATCCAACCAAGGGGTGGCTTGCTTGGTCACGATGAAAAACTGAGAACCATTAGTTCCTGGTCCGGCGTTAGCCATAGCCAAGCTTCCCCGGACTAAAGCATGGGCATTAATCTCATCAGCAAAACTATAGCCCGGTCCGCCGGTGCCATGGGTAGACCAATCGCTGTTTTTGCTATTGGGATCGCCGCCCTGGATCATGAAATCCTTAATAATCCGATGGAACTTGGTATTGTCATAATATTTTGACTTAGCCAAATTCATAAAATTATTGACCGTAATCGGCGAATCGGCGCAATAGAATTCCACCGTGATATCGCCATAATTGGTTTTTAGAATGGCCTCTTTATACTTCTGGCACAGATCTTCCTGCCCGGTCAAAACCCGATCGGTAGTGGTTGAGCCTAAATCATCGGAGGTCATCAGACGGGATGAAGTAGCTCCATCATTATTGTTGTTTTCGTTCATATCGTTGTTTAACGGCGTTACCTTCTGGCCGCAGCCAGCAAGCGCCAAAGTTAATAATAAGATGGGTAAAATTAGAATTTTTTTAGTCATAAATTTAAACTATTAATTAACTATAATATTATAATAAATTATTAAGGATTAATCCATGTGGACTATTTTTAAGCGATTTTGGTCAACCTGACGGCCTAAAACTACCAAACCTAATCGTTCATATTTACGCCCGAAAGTCTCTTGATCGTGCCAGCGCTCCATTAATTCCGACCACTTGAGATAGGTGCGGGAAAAACAAGCTGGATCTTCAAAATAAATCTTCTGGCTATCATAAGCGATAGCGACGACATAATGGCCTTCATCCCAAGCATTTTTATAATCCTTTGGCTTCTCTGCCCAAGCCTGCAAATCAACTATTACCGGGCGGCCGGAACGAATATATTTTTTCAAATCGGCTGATGTCATCGGAGCGATCAGCTTCGCTTTTACTTTCAACTTTTTTAACGCCCGCAACATGCCCTGTGGCGTCGTTCCCTTGATCTTTCCGGTCCGCGCCAGCTTCATCACTTCCCCTTCGCGTAGCTTGAAACCATAATAGATCAAAACGGATTGCAAGGCGCTAGCGCCGCAATCGTAGCTATAGGTTTGGCGTAATTCTGGAAAATTTTTGATTAATATCATAAATTTAAACCTTAAAATCCCGCTTCAACTCTCGATCATCTTCGGCCTGCTTCTCGGCAATCAGCTCCTTGGCTTTTAACCTTAGCTCGGCTAAATCCAATTTATTTAATTCCCGGCTCCGAGCCATTAGCTGTTTTTTGTTATTTAACTTTGGATCTTCCAAAACGTCAGCTAAAAGAACCTCCAAAATAGCACCAATCTTAGGACTAGGCGGAATCTTTAACGATTCCATCAGGTCACTGCCATTAATTTTTAGCATCTTGACGGAAACCGGGTCATTCTGGACTTTCTCCATCATATACTGCAAATGCCGCAATTTATATGGCATTTCATTTTTTAAGCCCGAACCTAAACGATCGGCAATGCGTAAATCAATCAAATCGCTCAGATTTTCCTTGCCCGTCTTAGCAATCAAACGGCGCACTGAGGCCGCCGAAACTTCACCCACATTATAATAGAACATGTGGTTGCGCACCAAATTGACTACCCGATCCAAGTCTTCATTAGAAAATTTCAAACGCCGCATGATCCGCTCCGTCATTTTGGCGCCGATATACTCATGATTGTAGAAAGTGGCATGACCGTCAATATATCGCAGTGATTTTGGCTTGCCCACATCATGTAAAAGCGCGGCCAAACGTACAGCCCACTCTTTATTGGGACAATATTTAAGCGACAGGATATTGTGTTTAAAGACTGGATAAATATGATGGTAGTGTTGTTTGATGCCTATCCCGGCTTCTAGCTCCGGCAAGATATATTGCAATAATTTGTTATCATGAAGCAACATCAAGCCTTCGCTCGGATAGTCCGATTTTAATATCTTCACCAACTCATCTCTGATTCTCTCACCCGAAACGAATTTGATACTGCCAGCAAGTTTTAAAATGGCCCGTTCAGTTTTTGGTTCCAAAGAAAATCCTAGTTGGCAAGAAAAGCGGATTGCCCTGAGCATTCGCAAAGCGTCTTCCTTGAATCTCTCCGATGGCTCGCCTACCGCCCTGATAATTTTCTTCTTGATATCATCCTG
>JAKLGM010000032.1 GCA_022710685.1 Patescibacteria group bacterium
CCCGGCTCTGGCTGATAATATTTAATTTAACTTCATGACCCGGTCCGGCTATCCGCTCAACTATAGCCGGGATATCAATATTGGAATTAGTGGTCAATTCCCCCATTACCACGACCAGATTATGACCTCCCATTACTTCAATGGCCACTCGGCTTTCCGGATCCTCTCTCAAGCAAGCATCCAAAATAGCATCGCTAATCTGGTCACAAACCTTATCCGGGTGCCGGGGTGAAACGCTTTCAGCTGTTTTAAGCATAATTTTAAATTTAGTTAATAAAAAAACTCTTCCCCGAATCAGGAAAGAGTTTTTATTTTGAGAAATAAAAAATCGACCTTCATCTTTCCCTTATCGGGCTAGAATTAGCACCTTCCGAATGGTTTTCTTCGGGGTTGCCGGCAGGTCATCAGGCTAGTTCCCTCGCTGCGCTCTTAATAAAACGATATTGTTATCATTAATATACCACGCCCCGCGTTTTTTATCAACAAAACAAAAAAGACGAGATATTAAACTCGTCTTTTCTTATCCAAACTGATCTGATTAATTTGTCGGCGGATTACTTCCTTCTTGGAGGCTTGTTAGCTGGCTGAATCGGATGCTTGAAGCTCCTTCAATATCTTGATAGTACCAGATATTTCCATCCGGCGACCACAGCAATCTGACCCCGTCATTATCCCCTAAATCCCAACCCAAAGAAATATCATAATAGCGGCCCGACGAATCATCGGTCAAGCTGGCCTCAGAATAATAATCTGAGAATAACTTAGTTTCGCCATTATTCTTGTAATAATAGATGTTAATAAGATGATTCATGCCAGTAGCGGTAAAGAAGAAATTCGACCGGGACGGATCGCCGACCTGCCAGACAGAAGAACTTGTGTCAGAAATAGCTGTCCCGGTAACTGTCTGATAATATCCCTGATTAACCTCAATCTCGGCTCCTGCTTGTAAATCACCCATCGTCATTCTGACGCTATTGACATCATCTATAAAATCAAGCAATAACGCCCTGGCGGCGGCGGCGTAAGCTTCGCCGCTCGTCGTAGTAGTGCAGCCAGCCATGTTGTCTAATTGCACCCTAATAGCAGCTTCGGCGCTAATCAAACTGTTAATGTCCGGGCCCAAAGAATCCGGCAGATTGTATATCAAAGTAAGCGCTTCATTTAATAATTGGGTCTTCTCATCATCCATATATCCCAGCTCCTGAGCGATGGAATGAATATCATTTACAGTAAAAATGCCGCTACCGACCTGGACTAACATTTGGTTTGTTACCTGATTTAATTCAGAGACACGTTGCATCATAGCTTCAATCGTCTGGCAGTTTTCTAATATCTTAGAAGCGACATTGCTTTCCTTTATCACGACATAACCATCAGCCTCCGGAACGGCTGACCAAGACCAATCAATGTGATAATCGCTATTTGAGGCGTCATCAGTCAGATCGATTGTCGCCGGATCGGACACAAAATACTGCCCGGCGACATCCTGGTAGGCATAAACCTGGATGGCGTGCTGGTTGCCGTCGGCGCTATAACTTCCAGAGCCATAAGTTGCCGTCCCGGCCGGACTAACAACACTAGAAAGATAATCGATAATTGTCGCCTGAAAACCAGAGGCATGACTACTAGAACTGCAATCAGAGCTCACAATACCGGCTGGAGTCAGACATTTAGGCCCAGCTGCCAATGTGCCGGTAGTGTTACCCAGACAGAAAGATATGGTATAAGAGTTGCCATTTTCAGTTTGAGTGTAATAAAAATTATTTTGGCTGGAATTACAGCTACCGTCAACCGGAGTCGGAGCGGCCGGTATAATCTTCATATAAGTTGAAGTAGCGCCGGATGAGGTAGAAAATATCGACCCTAAAGCAAATTCTTCCGCTGTCGGGTAGCGATTATTATCATTAAAAAATAATTCCAAGGCTGTTTGGACCTGTTTCATATCCCCCGCTCTCTTGGCATCTCTAGATTTAGCCCGGGCGTTAGACAGGGCAATAATGGAAATAGTGGCCAAAAAACCGATGATAGCGATAGCTACTAGGAGTTCAATCAGGGTAAAAGCTTTTTTGGATTTAGGCATAGAAAAACTCTCCTAACATTATTTGTCAGTACCATTGGGCAAAGATTCGCAGGCTGCGCCATCCTTGTCGCCATCCAGACGATTGGTGTCTTGGCTCGGGCCGCCGGCTTTTAAATAGAATTTCTGCGCCTCCGCCTGAGTCGCAAAATCAGCGCAATTATATTCATCGGTATATTTAGCCCCAGCCTGGCCCTCAGGCACCACATTGCCCTCTTTGTCGCGCATAATTCGGGTGATAAAATCACCGTTTTCGTCCCGCAGAAGATTGCCATTCTCGTCCCGCAAGATTTTTGATTCAGAAACGGAGTTACCGGAAAAGATGGAACCTAAATCAAAATCATTGTTACTGATTTCCAGTCCCAAAGCTCCTAACAGAAGCACGATGATAACGCCCAAAGCACCTTTGGCGATCTTACGGCTTTTAGAGCCACTATAATCGGTGGCGCGATTTAAAACCTTCTTTATTTTTTCATTCATATATTTAGATTAGATAGTAAAATACAAATAAACGGCCACGGCTAAAAGGACGATTATCAAGATTAGACGAAAAGTTTTGTTACCCCGAATGTTTTTTAATGGCATAGATTTAAAATTAATTATTAGCTGACAAATTTATTATAACAAAACTAGTTTGTTTATTCTATATTTCCAGCGCTATCGGTTTTTATTAAATAAATATCACCCCCGTCATTTGAGTCGCTGTCGGCTATTATAACATAGCCGCCATCAGTGGTTTGCTGGACATCATGAGCATATTGGCAACTTGAATCGCCAATACTTTTGCTCCAGGAAACATTTCCGCTAGAATCAGTCTTTACCAGATAGGCATTGCAATTTAAATCAACTGAATCATCTTCTCCGGCAAGGATATAGCCGCCATCCACGGTCTGACGAACAGACTCAATACTCTGATAGAGCGCACCGCCGATAATCTGGCTCCACAAAACATTTCCACTAGAATCAGTCTTTACCAAATAACCATCGCCGTTAGCATCAACGCTATTATTATTTCCGGCAATTATATAGCCGCCGTCCGCAACCTGACGAACTGATGATCCATATTGATATCCAGAACCTCCGATGCCTTGTGACCAAACCAGATCGCCGGCGGAATCAGTTTTAACTAAATAAATATCTCCGTCGTTCAGAGAGGAATACCCAGTAATAACATAACCACCATCAGCGGTTTGCTGAACAGAAGTTGCTTGAAGTGGAAAACTCTTTAGCCAGGAAAGATTGCCAGCCGCATCAGTTTTTATTAAAAATCCCAAGTAACCACTATCAAAATAAACACCGGCTAAAATATACCCCCCATCTGAAGTTTGCTCCACCGAATTAGCCATATATTGAGTATATATTCCCCCCAACTCCTTGGTCCAAGTTGTATCACCGTTAACATCAAGTTTAATTAAATAGGCCTTGTCCGACTCTAACTTTCTGCCGGCTAAAATATACCCCCCCATCTGAAGTTTGTTCTCCCGATTTAGCATTTTGATACCCCACCCCTCCGATACTATGGCTCCAAGTTACGGCTCCATAAGCATCAGTTTTTACCACATAGGCATCTGGCGCGCCGCTGGAATTGTCCTGCCCTATAAGGATATAACCCCCATCTGAAGTTTGATCAAGAGCGTTGCCATATTGCTCGCTTGACACGGCAATAGTCAAGCCAAATTTAACCACATTTTGCGTCCCGCCGCCCGAACAATCCACATCCATAATTCCAGCTGGGGTCAGACATTTGGGTCCGGCGGTCAGAGTTCCGGTGGTGTTGCCTAAACAGAAAGAGATGGTATAAGAATTGCCATCCTCGGTCTGATTATAAGAAAAAGTATTTTGGCCAGAGTTACAGTTACCGTCTACCGGAGTCGGGGCTGACGGGATAATTTGCATATAGGTAGAGGTGCCATATGTAGAGGTAGAAAAGATAGAACCTAAAGCAAATTCTTCGGGTGTAGGATAGCGGTTATTGTCGTTAAAGAACAGCTCTAGGGCAGTCTGAATCTGTTTCATATCACCCGCTCTTTTAGCATCACGGGACTTAGCCCGGGCATTAGAGAGGGCGATGATGGAAATAGTGGCTAAAACGCCAATAATGGCGATAACGACTAAAAGCTCAATGAGAGTGAAAGCTTTTTTGGGCTTAGACATAGATAAAAAATAGATTAATTAATCTCTTTAAATTATAACATTTTATTGTATTTTTGGCCAAATAAAAAACCCGTCATTCCAATAATGGCGAACGACGGGATATTTCTTAAAACTTTTTTCTTTGGAGATCCGTGAGAACCCCCTGAGACACGGTTATAATATCAACGGTTCTGTCGGAGTTGTATGCGGCAAATATTAACTCCATGTTGGTCAACCAAGGGAAAATTTCATGTTCTTTGGTTGAAACGACAACGCTATCAACCTTGGATCCTTGACCATCAGAAAAAAAATAGGGACACATCTTTAAAATTATCATCTTTATCGAGAAGAAAAACTCCGCTTCTCATACAAAATGTAATTTTATGCAATCCGAGATTTTTTGAATTTTTGTTTTCAAAGACCAACAGTCCATCGCTCATTAAGCTTATATATTTATAAGCTTCGGGAGAAAAAAACACCGAATAATGAGCACTATCTTGATCAATTTTAAATTCAATTCTCTGGGCGTAAAGGCAGGCAGAGGACAACAGGAAGCTTAATGCAACTAATAAGGTTTTCATTGGATGGTAGGTTTTGATTAATAATTTATTAAATTATATTAATCTCCGGGGTCAGAAAATTCTGCGAAAATTAATACATTTAACGATTTTAATGTGCATTATATATAAAAGGATTATATCATATTATCATTGTTTTGTCAATAGTTAATCCAAGGGCGAAAAATAGTTGGAGTAACAATATAAGGCTACAATTTAAAAAAGCACCTGATATGTTCAGATGCTCTTTATATTTCTTGTTAACTTTTAACCCTTTAATGCTTTGGGATTGTAAAGTCCGTAAATCAAAAGGGGTTCTCCGTCTTTTGTACGAAGGCAATAATTTCCTTTTCTGGTAAAAATTACGGTTTGGGGGTTAACGTCGGTCGTGCTTTTAAGGTTGCTTGACCACCTTGCTATATCTTCTGGACTGCCAACTCCTATTGGGATGCTTTCTGAAACCATTTCTGTATTTTCAAGGAATATTAAAGCATACACGCAATTTACACCAATCGATGATGCGCGATCTACTGATGGTCCAGTGGCAACCACAATTAATGTTTCTCCTTTTACTTTAAAGGAATATACCAATGCTTCGGCCAGAGTATCTATTTTTAATAAACTTGATTCTCCCTGAAAAAAAATATTAGATATCTGCTCTGCTGATAAAAGTTCGGTTGGCTTTGAATTTGTTAAATCAATTAATAGGGACTGGGCTTTGATTGGATTAAAACTTAGTGATAAACCAACAATTAACGACAAAATTATAGCTTTCATGACTCATAGATTTTAAAGGTTTAATAATATTGGATTAATTACTAAACCCACCTAAAAATAGACGGATTTAACAATTAACCCAATTTAACCTTATTTTTCGATGAACTATTATAAAAAAATTATAACATAATATTTATATTTTGTCAATATAAAGTTATAATTCCACCCTCTCCATACCAAAAAAGCCCTCAATTTATTGGGCTTTTCGGATTGCTCCAAGAGTGAAATTT
>JAKLGM010000033.1 GCA_022710685.1 Patescibacteria group bacterium
CAACCCTTGGGAGCTTCTCCACCCCCAGGATGCGACGAGCCGACATCGAGGTGCCGAACCACGCCGTCGCTGTGGACGCTTGGGCGTGACTAGCCTGTTATCCCCGGAGTAGCTTTTATCCGATGAGCTTCCACCATCCTATATTGAATGGTCGGATCACTAAGTTCCGCTTTCGCGACTGCTCGACTGGTAGGTCTCGCAGTAAAGCTGGCTTTTGCCTTTACACTATCTCCCGGGTTTCCATTCCGGGATAGCCAACCTTTGTAAACGCCTCCGTTACCTTTTGGGAGGCATCCGCCCCAGACAAACTACCCGCCAGACACTGTCCCTCGAAAATCTCGAGGTTAGAATTAAAAGCATACAAGGGTGGTATCTCACTGTTGCCCGAAGGCTCCCACCTATTCTGAACATGCATACCCCTAATTCAATATCAAGTTGTAGTAAAGCTTCACGGGGTCTTTTCGTCCGACTATGGTTAACGAGCATCTTTACTCGTCTTGCAATTTCACTGAGTCCTTCGTTGAGACAGTGCCCAAGTGGTTAAGCCATTCGTGCAGGTCGGAACTTCATAATTAGCATTATATTACTATAATGATTAGACTATACTTTCATCTTACTATCATCTTTAGGAGGTCTTGTCGATTATATTTTTTATTTCCATCAACATTTATCTTCTCACTTAGCTTAATTATTTTACCCAGACCTTCTCTAGAAAGGTGATGATTTGAATATATTAATTCGCAAATATCAGCGAATCTTTCAAACTCATCTTTCTTAGAAGTCATTAAAGGGTATTTCTTGAAATGAGGAATAATAAATTTCATTAGCTCTTTAATATTCCTTACTTCGAACTTATAGTTTTGGTCCTTCTTTGAGAACCTAACTCCGCCGCAACGAAAAAAACGTTGCAGGAAGAAGATTACATCTTGGCTTCTTTTATGCTGACTAACTGAAAAGCTTGGTCTTACTTCTATTCCCAACTTCATTTTACTTCTAAGGGAAAAAGATATTAAGAAACAACCTTCTCCGTCAACAAAACCGGAGATATAAGATCTTATATCCATAAATTTTAATTAAGCCTCCGTAGATGATTTTTATAGCAAGAGCTGACGTGTTACCTCTCTATATTGGAGGTCTCGCCTTTCGGCTCAGTCGTTACGGGTCCAAATTTAAATTAATAAACAAGGTTCCCACGGTATTGTCCTATATCTTAACCTGACATAGGGGTTTCACCGTTATGAGTCAGTTTACTTTAACGCATCACTGCGTTTTCGGGCAAGTTGATTCTCTGTCTTAGACAGAGTCCGACCAATTTTACCCGACAAGGAATTTCGCTACCTTAGGACGATTATAGTTATCGCCGGCGTTCATCCGCGCTTGGATTCAAAGCTTCGCCTTACGGCTAACCTCTCCTCTTAACGTTCGGACACTGGCCAGGCATCACCCTCTATACATCCTCTTGCGAGTTAGCAGAGAGCTGTGTTTTTGATAAACAGTCCCTTGGGCTCTTTAGCTGCGGCCCCCTTGCGGAGGCAGGCCTTATCTCGAAATTACGGCCGCTGTTTTGCCGAGTTCCTTAACGAAGGTTCTCTCATACACCTGAGGCTTCTCGCCTCACCTACCTGTGTCGGTTTACGGTACGGTTACTGTATCCTTAGCCCTAGAAGATTTTCTGGACAGCTCTGCCACTTGAATTGCCTCCGCCTTGCGACTTCGACTTTTAACAATCCCTTGAAATGATGGATCCGGATTTACCTAGATCCTTTCTTGGAACAATTAACGTTCATATCATAGAACGCTCAAACTTTAGAACTGCGTCCCTCCATCGGAAAAATACAGTAGTGCTGGAATATTGACCAGCTTGGCCATCGACTGCACCCGCACTACACGGGTTTCGCCTTAGGACCGACTAACCCTGGGTCGATTCTCGTTGCCCAG
>JAKLGM010000034.1 GCA_022710685.1 Patescibacteria group bacterium
CGGATGCGCCCGCAAACGCTTGACGACATCGTTGGGCAGCAGCATATCATCGGTAATGGCACCCTGCTCCGGCGTGCTATTGAAGCTGATCGCTTATTCAGCTCTATCATCCTCTACGGACCTCCCGGAACAGGCAAGACCACCATTGCCAGGGTGATAGCCAACACCACCAACGCCCATTTTGAATCTCTCAGTGCGGTATTAGCCGGGGTTGCCGATTTACGCAAAATCATCCAGGAAGCCACCGACCGCCGTAAGTACGATCGGGTCCGAACGATTTTATTCATCGATGAGATCCATCGCTGGAATAAAGCCCAGCAGGATGCCCTTCTACCCCAGGTGGAAAGCGGGCTCATCACTCTGATCGGTGCCACCACCCAAAATCCCTATTTTGACGTCATCAAAGCGCTGGTGAGCCGCTCGCGCATTTTTGAATTAAAACCGCTCACACAGGAAGATATCCTGATACTTTTACACCGAGCCCTCAAAGACGAATTGAGCGGGTATGGAATGAGGATCATCCAGGTGGATGAGGATGCCCTGCAGCACCTTGCAGATATTTCTGGTGGTGATGCGCG
>JAKLGM010000035.1 GCA_022710685.1 Patescibacteria group bacterium
ATTCGATAAATTGCCGAGTATAACAACCAATCTAATATCGTATATTGAAGCAAAAAGAGAGGAATTAATGCGAACTGAATCTCGGCAGAATCCGTGGGATAAACCTTCAGTTGATATAATGGAAATGGCTCAAAAGGCATACCTACGTTCTCGCAATTAATGGCGCCCCAAAGGCGCCTTTTTTATTGTTTAAACTGGACAAAAACTAAATTTTAAGTTAAAATAATTATGTTTTGGAGAGGTCGCATAGTGGTCGAGTGCGCTCGCTTGGAAAGCGAGTAGGGTGTCAAAGCCCTCGGGGGTTCGAATCCCCCCTTCTCCGAAGAGATTTGTATAAGGTATCTGAATCTTAAAAATACAAGTTTACTCTGGTTACTGGTTGGGGATTCGAACAGGTAGTGAACGAGATATGAGGCGAAGCAGAAGCGTAGCCGAATAATCGAGCGACGGCAAATGCGACCATCAGGAGCATTTGACGACTACCCATGACAAATGAAGCTGTCGCCTTCAGGCGATA
>JAKLGM010000036.1 GCA_022710685.1 Patescibacteria group bacterium
ATGACGACAAGAAGCTCAATGAGAGTGAAGGCCTTTTTTTGTTTGGGCATAATAATATATTATTTTATCATTGGACATTACCACTGGCATCAGTTTTAACTAAATAAACATCATTGCCATTTGCACTTGTAAAGCCAACTAAAACATAACCGCCGTCGGTGGTTCTCTGAACCGCATTAAAACCTTGATAATTTGTATCACCATAATTTTTGTTCCATTCCTCGCTACCGCCCGCATCAGTTTTAACTAAATAAGCATCATTATTGTTAGCATCAGTTGATCCAGCTAAAATATAGCCGCCATCAGTAGTTTGCTGAACCGAATAAGCATCCTGATATCCGGAGTCGCCAAAATGATTACTCCAAACTTCATTACCGCCCGCATCAGTTTTAACTAAATAAGCATCATTATTGTTAGCATCAGTTGATCCAGCTAAAATATAGCCGCCGTCAGTAGTTTGTTGAACCGAATAAGCATCCTGATATCCGGAGTCGCCAAAATAATTAC
>JAKLGM010000004.1 GCA_022710685.1 Patescibacteria group bacterium
CTATCAGCGCTGATAATCTCGCCAGAAAAAATATCGGCTAGCTTGACGCCCAGTCCAGTCTTGCCGCTGGAGGTGCAGCCTAAAAGAACGACGACTTTAGGCTTATTATCTTTGGTATTTTTTATCTTATTCATATTGGGCTACAATTTTTCCGCTTAAAGCGAAATCTCTGACTTTATCAATCTTAACCAAGGCAAAACAGCCGACCAGGTCACCGCCAGTAGCACCAGAGATCTGGACCGTCTTGTAGCTGCGAGTCTTGCCATACCATTCTCCTTGTCGATTCTTGCCCTCCACCAGAACCGCAACTACCTTATTTTTATAATATTTATTATTAGCCAGCGCGGTTTGCTGCAATACCTGGTCTAATATCTTTTCCCGTCGTTTTTTTTCTAAGCGCGTAACATCATCCTTCATTTGATAAGAGACCGTGCCATAGCGTGGGCTATATTGGGAAATATAGGCCATATCGAACTTGATAGTTTTAAAAAGCTTCACGGTATTTTTGAATTGAGCCTCTGTTTCTCCCGGAAAGCCGACGATAACGTCAGTGGTAATAGCCAAAGGCAATTCCCGCTTATACTTCCGGCCGGACTCCCTGATTTTTTTGACTAAATCCTGATAATGCTTAGCGCTATAGCGGCGATTCATAGCTTTTAATATCTGGTCATCGCCGGACTGAACAGCAAAATGGACATGCTCGCAGACCTTGAATAAGCGGCCGATAGCCTTGATTAATTTCAAACTAATATCTTTCGGATGGCTGGAAGCGAAGCGAATCCAAAAATCACCCGGGATATCATTGATTTTTTCCAGTAAATCAGCAAAATCGCTGGCGCCGGAACGAAAACTGTTAACATTCTGAGCAATCAAGATAATCTCTTTGTAGCCGGATTGGACCAAGCCTTTTACCTCTTTGATAATCTCCCGCGCTGAGCGGTATTTTTCCCGTCCCCGAGCGTAAGGCACGACACAATAGGAGCAGAAATTATTACAGCCATTCCCGATTGGCACATAAGCACTGAAGCTGGACTGATGCTTGGGCGGAACGCCAAAATAATCTTTCAATTCTTTTTCCTCTTTAGCCATAATCTGCGGTCGAACTTCTTTAATCCGGTCCATTAACTGGGGCATAGCGGTAATCGGCAACCAGATATCAACTTTACCGGGCAACCTTTTTTTGACATCAGGCCGTTCGCTCAAACAACCGGTGATAATCATGACCGATTTAGGATTCTTCTTCTTAATTCGGTTGACCAAGCCATAGACCCGGTCTTCGGCTGACTGGCGGATACCGCAGGTGGTAAGGATTACGACATCAGCAGCAAACTCATTCGCCGCCAAAACTAAACCCTGGCTCTCTAGGTAAGAAGCCAGGCGTTCGCTGTCAGAATAATTCATCTGACAACCGATGATGATAATATAATAACTCGGCATTTATTTAATCAAACTTAATTTATATAAAGCAAAATCTTTATTTAAAACTTTTACCAACTCCAAGGTCAAGCCAAAAGACGGCAATTTACGACTGCGCAGATATTCATAGTCAGCGTCGGTCAATTGGAAATTAAGATAATAGAGTGGAGCAACTTGAGCGAGACGATAGTATAAATTATTCATACTCTCATCATTGAACAATCCAATCAAGACGCGGCGATCCGGCCACAAAACCTTGTCCTGATAACGCGTGATAACCACAGCGGCCGGCGGCGTCAACGCCATCACCTCTTGATAAAGCTGGCGGTCGACCTGATTGCTGTAGGTCACATTAACGAGCCCTTCCTCTGAACCGAAAAGGACAAATATCAATGATTGAACCGCAATGGCTGAAACGACAATCAAGGCGGTAGCGCTACGCAATATACTCAGCCGTTTAGACAGAAATTTTCCCAAATTATCAATAAAATAAGCGGCCAAAGGCATTAACCCCAAATAAAGCGGCAACCAATAGCGGGTATAAGAGTTGCCAATAGTCAGGCGCCGAGGATCGGGATTGTCGGTAAATTTCCAAGAGCCGTAATATAAAACCAGGATGATGGAAATTAATCCCCAGGCCAAAATATAGATTGCATATTTCTTCTTAAACTTTTTCCAATTAGCCACCAACCAGACAAAACCCAAGGCAGCGAGAGCCGTTAACGCCGGGAACATCTTAACTACATAATTTAAAAACATTGACCAAGATTGCTGCGGCTTAAAGCCAAAATAGAAGATAGTCTTTCCAACTTGCTTAGCTTTGTCTAACAAAACCAGATTAGATTCGCCCAAATTACCAATAGTAGACAAAGAGCTGTTAATTTCCGTATAGCCGCCGCGCAAGAACCCGCCATAGAGGGACTGGTTCCAGTAGGCCATAGGAAAGATGGCTAGAAAAAGGAACGCCACAAAAATTAATAGGCTAAAAATCCGCCAACGGCGCAAATAGCAAAGGGATAAAAATCCTAACAGCGGGGCCAACCATAATAATTCCGAAGTTCTGGTAATAATAGCCAGGCCGAATAATGACCCAGCTAGGGCGGCCAGGACAAAATCTACTAAAGAAAATTTCAAGCTCCAGAAACTGACCTTGGCTTTTTTGCTGCCGCGCTCCCACAGAGAAAACAAAAAATAAAGGGCCATTAATACCAACGAGACAAAAAGGATGTTGTGGAACATGGACCGCGCTGAATAATAAAGATAGACCGGGAAGCAAGCCAGGAGGCCAGCCGAAATCAGGGCGATCCGGCGGCTGGCAAATAATTTCTTAACTAAAAGATAAAAAAATATTATTCCCAGAGCGCCAAAGATAGGAGTGAAAAAAGGAATTACCGCTAGGCCAAAAACTTTGGCTAATGATCCGAAAATCAGGAAGATTCCAGGAAAGCTTACTGGCTTCAGCCAGCCCCAATCACTCCGAAAACTGCGCGGATGGACGATATCATTAGCCGAGAGATTATATTTTTCAAAGACGCTTAACTCGCTCGTTTTAGCATATACTTTGGTAAAGAAGTAGTTAGCGGTCTCATCCGGCGAGGACCATTTGACGTAATCGGCCGATTGGTTAACAAGATTATAGGAGGAGCTTAAAAAAATAAAAATAATGGCTAATATTAACAAAAAAAGCCAAGTATAAGCGGAGTTAAAATTAAGCTTAAATCTCTTCATAATTACTCTTATCTTAGCAATACCTGTTTATTTTGGCAATGTTTTCTGATATGATGGAGATATGACAAAATATCTAAAAAATCACCCTCTAGAATCTATTTTATGGCTAATTTCAGCCCTAATTATAGCTTCCGGCAGTATCTACAAGCTTTATTCCCTGAATCTGGTTGGAATTATCGTTTCCCTGCTCCTCGCCTTAATATTGTGGGTATTTTTTATTAAGATAATAGCTAAAAAGGAAGAAGATATTGCGACAGAAAATAAGATAAAAGAACCATTAAAGCTTCCGACCATTATTCTAACAATAATTTATATCCTGCTTTCTCTGGCCGCTTTCTATGTCTTATATCGCCATCGCTCCGGCTCGGCCCTAGTTTCCCCCTGGACGGTGACACCAGATTATTTTTTTCTCATCTATTTTGTCTTGACCGGGATATTATTATTGCTAATTAAACTCAAAAAAAATAACCCCTGGAATCAAGCATTAATTCTGGCGCTATTCTCTCTCCACTACCTACTATCTTTTTCAATTGCTGTTTTAATTTATCGTATTGGCTATGGCTATGATCCTTTTGTCCATCAATCAACCATGGACCTGATTGACCGGCAAGGCAGCGTTACACCCAAACCATTCTATTATCTCGGTTATTACGGACTCTTAACTGTCATCCACAAAATTACCAGCCTCAGCTTGGTCTGGCTGGATAAATTAGTGGTGCCGGTGCTAGCGGCCGCTTTTTTGCCGCTAGCCTTTTTCCGGTTAGGCCAAAAATATTGGCCGGAAAAAAACAATAGTCTGACTCTGCTCCTCCTGCTCCTAATGATCCCTTTTAGCCTATTTATCCTCAGCACGCCCCAAAACCTAGCCTGGCTTTTCTTGCTCCTTAGCATTTGTTTCGGATTGATTAATTTCCGCACTGGCTTGATATTGGCTTTAGCTACTTTAGCTCTCCACCCCTTAGCTGGAATACCAGCCTTGATCCTGGCGTCAAGCTTTGCCCTTAGCCATTATCAGAAAAAAATAAAAGCTGTCTGGCTAAAACTACTAAACCTAACGCTCTTTCTCGGCGCCAGCCTGGCTTTGCCAATCGCTTTTTTGGCCTCAGGCCAAGCTAAGCTTAACTGGAGCCTATCTAATTACCAGTCCTTTTTACTGGCTCTTTGCCCCTCATTGAGCTTGCCGGGTAAAGAAAGTTGGATTTTGAACCTAGCTTATTTCTACGGTAATAACATCCATCTGATCATTATTATTCTAGTTATTTTCGGCTGCCGCCAGCTTTACAAAAAACACCACGGCAACAGTCAGCTAGCCAAACCATTATTTTTGGCCGTAGCCCTCGTCTTTTCCTACCTGTTCTTGTCCCAACTGTCTTTTAATTTAATATCCTATGAACAAAATGACTTTGCCGAGCGCCTATTGCTAGCGGCTATAATTTTACTCTTGCCGTTAATGGCCTTGGGGCTGGCAGAGTTAAATAACCGGATACAAAAGCAAGACCGACCGTACCGCCTGATTATAACTCTGGCTCTGCTCCTGACTATCACTGCTTCGCTATATTTTTCCTACCCCCGCCAGGATAACTATCATAGTGACAAAGCTTACGCTGTCAGCCAAAGCGATTTAGAGGCGGTCGAATGGATCGAAAAGCAAACCACTAACCCTTATATCGTTTTAGCCAACCAACAAACCAGCGCTATGGCCCTCCGGCAATTCGGCTTTGGCCGTTACTATGGCGGCCAGTACTTCTACCCGATTCCGACTTCCAGCCCGCTCTACCAATATTTTCTAGATATGGTCTATCAGAAAGCTGACCGCGCCACCATGGAAAAAGCTATGGACCTAACCCAAGTAGACGAGGCCTATTTCATCCTCCCCAAATATTGGTGGGCCTTCCCTAAAGTCCTAGCTGAAGCCAAGCTTTCAGCTGATTCTTGGGAAAAAATCGGCTCTGGCCAACTCTATGTCTTCAAGTACTCCAGAAGACCTTGACCAATAACTATTTTACGTATATAATATGAGCCTGTCCTTTTCAATATTCACTAACCCTAAATCCCAAGTCTAATGATTGTCGCTTTGAATGAAAGAAACCAGTTGGTAGAAGTGCTTGACGCTTCCAGAGAGAAACAAGAAGCTGTAGTAAGAGAAATCGTCTTAAAAGAAGGCAAAATCGACTACACGGCCCAAACCGTGAAAGAAAATGTGCCACTAAACAGCCTAAAAGACGTTTCAGCTTCTCTGAGCGCCCAGGCCGCCATTAACTACCATCTGCAGTAAAAGCCCCCAAAAACAAAAAGACCCGAGAGCAATCCGGGTCTTTTTTCTATTTATTGTTTCTATTTTTTCTCCCAATAGTTGAAAATCGGCCCAACTGTCAGGGCCAAGTCATTGCCCCGTTTTTGAATCAGAAGCAAGAGTTTGACATCGGTCAAGTCCTCCATTATCGTCCGACCGCCCTGGCCGCTCAAACGGAAGAACTTTGTGCTATTTTCATCAACTTTGAATTCTTTAATCATCTTATCAATAAATTGGATGTCTTCGCCGCTCAGCTGTTCTGATTTTAGTTCCCGTTCCATCATCTTCTTGAGAGCCTGCAGCCTATAATCCAAATCATTCAGACTGACCGAAACTTGGTTGACATCCCGATCTAAGCGCAAAGCCTTAAACATTTCCCGCACCATATTATTGTTAGCGATCAACTCGTTAATCAGCGGGATATTAGGCTCAACGTAATTATAATCCATGAACTTAGAACCGCCGGTCAAATTTTCCGGCTGGCTATATTTCTGATATAAGCCGAATTTGTCAGCCGGCAACTGTAAGTTAGCCCAAGTCGCTAAAGCCCGATTAGTTTCCTTCCCTGTCCAAGCGGAATTACGGCTATAGACCGGCTTATAATTCTCAGGATTTTCCAAGGATGATTTTAGGGTTTTGAGAGTCGCCCAATAATTATTATTATACCAAGTCTTGTTCAAGGCAGCGACCCGGTCTCGCAGCGCCTTTATTTGGTCACCATAGCGCTGATAGTTGGTATTCTCCACAAAGTAAGAATTTTGGGCCGGAATCTGATATATTAAATTGATAATATCCAAAGCAAAGCCGATACAGCGCTGCCAGACGCCACCTAAGCGGCAAGCCGTGGTATTGCTGGTTTTAGGAGCGCCGCTACCCTTATAAGTAGAAACGGCCGGGGCGCTGAGTTGAGAAAAGACATAATCATTGGGCCAATAAAATTCTGCTAGCATCTTTACTCCCAACTTCTCCTTGTTCTTGGGATCCTTCTTGTCTAAAGCGCCATAAGCATCCAAAAATTCCAATCCGGCTATTTTGCTTTGCAGTTTAGAAAAATTATCAGGAGCCTGGGGGTTCTCTACCCCAAAAACCTCTTCCACCTTATAACCCGCGCCGAATAATTCATTCAAGGCATCACGATAGTTAACCAAGGTCACATCATCCCGCAAGCCCTTGAAGAAGGTCAACACCTTATAAATCCGGGCCCATTGATTCTTGATAACGTTGTCGTTAAAAACATCCTGAGAAATATAAGCCGCAGCAACGGCCTGAATGCGCCAATCTTCCACGTCCAAAGAACAGGCCGGACAATCAGCATTCTTGTAGTACAAAGGGAAAACAGTATTAAGCCAACGAGTAGCTAGATAAAAATTATTTAACTTAGCATTGGTGCGATATTCTTCCGGCACCACGAATTCTTTGTAGTCACGATTATAGAGCATGACCGGGGACTTCAAGACAGCCTTATGCTCTCTAATCTGCTGCACTTCTTTTAAAACATCAACTTTCAAGTATTGCGGTAAGTTAAAGGCAAAATCTTCCGACTCCTGTAAGGTGAACTTGCTCTTGTCACTTAAATCATTCTTGGTGTTTATCTGCCCCTCAGCCGGTTTCAAAATCTCAATCGCGGTAGCAAAATAAGCCATTTCCAAACGAGCGCCTTCCAAAACAGTGTCATTTACATCTCCAATTTGAGCTAAACGGTCATTATAGCGGGCCTTGGCCGTATCAAATAAATTATTGGAAATATCCCACAAATTACCATAAAAGACGTTTTCTTCCACATCCTTAAAGGTCTTTTTCATGGTATTCTGATAATTATAGGTGATAAAATCGGCAGTAACCAGCGTCGGAATCTGCTTGCGGCTTAAGGTATCATAAACGCTATAGAAATTATTCAGCTTCTTGGCATCAGGATTCTTGGGATCATTAGAGAACGGATTACTAATAATGGCAAACCCATTATTATTCAGATCGCCCAAGACCTTGTCCAAGCTCAACTTTCGGGCAATATCATAATAGTTAATAACATCGGCCTTGGTGTTAAGGGGCAAAGAATAATCATCAATCTTGACCTCCATGGAACTATCAAGCGCTTGATAGAAATCGGAAAAACTTAAATATTCTACTTCCTGGCTCAAATCCGTCGAAGAAGCTTGATTCAATCCGGCATTCTCATTGCCCGGCAAATTGGCCGTTAACTTCGCTTGTTCTAATTCAGCCGCCAATCTTTCCGCGTCGGTCATGCCGGTAGAAGTAGCCGCTGGAGCCGGCGATTTTTTAACATATTTTTGAAATAGCCAAAAACCGCCGAATCCAATTCCACCTAAAATAATAATAATGACTAGCATGCCGACAATTTTTTTGACCATCTCCGGCGACTCAGAGCTAAAGTCTTCGGCGGCGGCGGTAAAATTCGGACTCGGAGCCGGCACGGGCGCCGTGGAAGTCGGGGCTGAACTTTTTTCCGCTTCTACTTTTTCAAACATATGATTATTTTTTTATTCTAAATATTTTTGCTTATTTTTTGTATGCTCCTCATAGGTTTTACTGAAGACGGTAGCGCCGGTATCGGGCCGGGAAAGAAAATAATTATAATCCGTATAAGTCGGATAAATAGTAGCGGTTAGGGCGTTGAGGCCGGGGTTAGCAATCGGACCCGGGGGCAAGTCACGATGCAAGTAGGTATTGTAAGGGGAGTCAATGCGAGTGTCTTCATAGCTATATTGAGCCTTATTTTCCCCTAAAATATAGGCTAAAGTGGCGCAAGACTCTAGGGCTTGGCCATTTTTGATCCGATCCCAAAAAATGCCAGCAACTATCTTCATGTCAGCTACGCTGGTCACCTCTTTTTCTACGATTGAAGCCATAGTCACTATCTGGGGTAAGGTCTTTTTCTGTCGCTGGATTTCTTTGAGCATCTCCGGTGTCAACTTAGAATCAAAATTACTCAACATTTTACGCGTAATTTCCTCAGCCGTACTGGAAGCAAAGATCCGATAGGTGTCAGGGAATAAATAACCCTCCAAGCTGGCTCGAGCCGGAGCATCGGTCAGGAAAGCATAATCATCGCGCCAATCACCAACCTTGTAATCGGATAATTTTTGATCTAATTTCAAGCCCTGCTCTTTCAAATAATTATCAATCTGCTTGTTATTCCAACCTTCAATTACCGTGATGGTCTTTTCCACCGGAGCTGCAACTTGAGCCCTGGATTTAGCCTGCTGTCGTGGCTGATAGACGTTCTTGTAATAAGCGACGACCAGGATAATTATAATTAGAAAGACGAGCAAGCGTCGGACTACTTTGAACATAGTTTTTTCTTTTTTAGGGCCGCCTCAGCGATTAATTTGGAGCTAGCTCTAATCTTGCGACCTAAACCGTCAACCATCTGGATGCCCAACTTTTGGCAGATACCGAATTCCGGCACATCATTCAAGCTCTTGCGATCGCCGCCGTTAGCGAAAACATCGGGTCTGACCTTAGCTAATGACTTACAAACCGTCTTGTCTTTATCAACCGACAAAACCACCTTATCAACCCAACGCAAAGCAGCCACGATTTTCATCCGATCCGCTTGACTCATAAAAGGCACCGAACCCTTCAGTTTGACCTGAGCGTCATTATTGACTATCGCCACTAACTTGTCGCCCAGCTTCTTGGCCCGCTCCATCATCTCTAAATGACCGACATGGAGGGGATTGAAATAACCGGAAACCGCCACAACTTTAGGCTTCTTTTTGGCTGATTTATTAATAACTTTATTCATAAATACTAATGATTAATTATATTATAACGATATTCTAATTATAACATTTTTACCCGATTATGACTATAAATTTACAATCTTTTCCGCTCCCGGCTATCAATATACCGCTTTAACGCCTCTCGCGATGACAGCCAGTCCCGTCTTTCCTTATGAGCCTCCAACTTTCCCTGACGGGCTAATAAATTCAAATATTTTTCAGAATAACTTGAACTGCGACTAAGTTCCGACAAGCTGACAAACTCCTCTTTCCCTGCCTCCGGGCTTAACATCTTTAAATAAATGTCGACGGACCTTTCCACCGCTCGAGCCACAAACTGAATTAAGGGTCTAAGATCGCCGGCATCGGCCTGTCCTAAAACCGTATAGTATTTCTTCCGATCATTCTTCAAGATTATCGCCAAAGGATATTTGGCTTGCATTAAAATAATATTCATCAGCAATCGGGCGGTTCGGCCATTACCGTCAAAAAAGGGATGAATACTGACTATGCGATGGTGAACAATTGCCGCTAATTCAATCGGGTGCAATTTTTTCCTGTTCCGGCTAATCCAAATTATTAGGCCATTCATTAACCGAGGAACTGACAGAGCTGAAGGTGGCGTATGCTTTGACCCGCCAATTCGCACTGGTCCAGTGCGATATTGTCCCGCCCAATTCTTATCAATATTTTGCAAAACTAATTGATGGAGAGAACGGACTAGTTTTTCTGAAAAAGTATGCCTTTTGTCTTTGTTTAATAAATCATAAAGGTAATCTAGGGCCTCTTTGTGATTATTGGCCTCCAGATGGTCTTTTAAAGGCTTGCCTTTAATAGTTAGCCCCTCATTAATAACCAGGTAAGTCTCACGCAAAGTCAGGCTATTTCCCTCAATAGCATTAGAATTATAAGTCATCTCAATTTCAAATTGCTCCTTAATCTTGCGGACAGCCGAAGACGCCAGTGGCCGAAAATTATTCAAGGCCTCTTTTTTGGAATCAATTCTGTTTTGTAATTTTTGATCTAAATAAAGCATAATATCTCTTAGAGCTTAATATGGTATATATAATAAAACATATTATACCATATTAAGCTCTAAAGTCAATTATACGAATAAAAGCCCGAAAAACGGGCTTTTATTTATAAATACTAAATATTATTTTTTAATCCTAAACCACTTCAACTTGCCGGCTTTCAAAACCAGCCCCGAATCAGAAAGTGCAATATTATCTTCCAATCCTTTTTTGACTTCGCCTTCAATCTTGACCCCGCCCTGCTCCACCAAGCGCTTGATATCGCTGTTACTGGTGCCGGCCAGGCATTTCTTCAAGACATCAAACAAAGAAACAGTATCGGAACCAAAACTAATTTCTTCCATCTCATCCGGCACTTCCTTCTTCTGAAACTTCTGGACAAAAATGTCTTGAGCTGCCTGCGCCTTCTCAACGCCATGGAAAATCTTGACGACCTCAAATGCGGCTCGCATCTTGGCATCACGCGGATTACTGGTCTTCATTATCTCATCAATCTCATCTAGCGGCAGGCGGGTATTATTCACCAGAAAAACCTTGATCATTTCATCGGCCTGAGCCATGATGCCGCCATACATATCCTCCGGAGAAAAATCCAAGAAAATGCCAGTGCCTTTAGACTTTGACATCAGTTCGCCTGTGACCGGATTCTCCATCAGGTTAACGGCCACCACGAATTTATCCTTATTATTAAATTTCTTCAACAAAGTCCGACCCATCAAAGCGTTGAAGATCTGATCGGTGCCGCACATTTCAACATCCACATCCATCGCCACACTGTCATAACCCTGCATGAGAGGATACATGAATTCATGGACGAATATCGGCCGCTCTTCTTTTAGTCTCTTCTGGAACATATCGCGCTCCAGCATCTGCTGGACAGTGACATTAGAGGCTAAATTGACCACATCTTCCATGGTTAGTTTAGACAGCCAATCATGATTGTACATGATCTTGGCCGGATTTTCCTTAGCCGAAAAATCCATCAAAGGCTTAATCTGCTCCACCCAGCTTTTGACGTTCTCTAATACCTCTTCCCGGCTCAATTGTTTCCGGGTAGTAGCTTTGTCGCTCGGATCACCAATGCGAGCAGTGAAATCGCCGATTAAGACGATAACCTCGTGCCCTAATTGGCGGAATTCTTCCAGCAACATGTAGTTCTTGGCATGACTTAAGTGCAAGGCTTTAGAGGTCGGATCAGCGCCGATATAAAAGCGCAGTTTCTCGCCGCTTAACAGCTTTTTCCGGAATTCTTCTTTGGTTGGCAAAATTTGGACCACGACGCCGCGGTCCAATACTTTGTCTACCATTTTCGGATCTATTTGAGACATATGTTTATGATAAATTATTAGAACTCGGCATTTTTCGGAGTCCGCGGGAACGGAATAACATCGCGGATATTGGCCATGCCGGACAGATACATAATAGCTCTTTCAAAACCCAAGCCAAAACCAGCGTGAGGTACGGTACCGTATTTTCTAGTATCTAAATACCACCAATAATCTTCGGGCTTCATTCCCAATTCCTTGATTCTCTGTTCCAGCAACTCATAGCGCTCTTCTCTTTGGCTGCCGCCGATAATTTCACCAATGCCTGGCACCAAAAGATCCATAGCCGCCACGGTCTTGCCATCATCATTCTGACGCATATAGAAAGCTTTGATTTCTTTCGGATAATTAATCAAGAAAACCGGCTTGCCATAAATCTTCTCGGTAATATAGCGCTCGTGCTCAGTCTGCAAGTCAATTCCCCACTTTACCGGATAGGCGAATTTTTCACCGCTCTTGGTTAATAGATCAATCGCTTCCGTATATTCCAAACGGACAAAATCAGAATTCAATACATTGTTAAGGCGCTCCAATAATCCAGTATCGATAAACTTGTTGAAAAACTCCATTTCTTCCGGCAACTCTTTCAAGACATAGGCGATTAGATATTTGATCATTTTCTCAGCTAAAGCCATATCATCATTTAAGTCTGCGAAGGCCATTTCCGGTTCCATCATCCAGAACTCGCAGGCATGACGGGTAGTATTGGAATTTTCCGCCCTAAAAGTCGGACCAAAGGTATAAACCCGGCCTAAGCCGCTGATCAAAGTTTCAGCCTCTAACTGGCCGCTGACAGTCAGGCCGACTTTCTTGCCAAAAAAATCCTGGCTATAGTCAATCTTGCCGCCCTTGTCTAAATCCAAAGTGGTAACCTGAAACATCTCACCGGCACCCTCAGCGTCAGAACCAGAGATGATAGGAGTATGAATATAATTAAAACCTTCTTCTTGAAAAAATTTGTGGATAGCATAACTCAAAGCTGAGCGTAAACGGAAGACAGCGGAAAAAGTATTGCTGCGGCCGCGCAAATGAGCAATGGTGCGTAAGAATTCAAAGCTATGGCCTTTCTTCTGTAAAGGATAGTCTGGAGCAGCCGCACCCAGAATGGTTACCTTTTTAGCCTTCAGCTCAAAAGGTTGGCCAGCAGCCGGCGACTCTATCAAAGTACCTTCCACCTCCAAAGAAGAACCGATGGTTAGCTTCTCCAACTCGGCAAAATTAGGGATTTGGTCATCAAAAACAACCTGCAGGCTCTTGAAAAAGCTGCCATCATTGAGCTCGATAAAGCCCACGCCCTTGGAATTACGGACAGTCTTGACCCAGGCTCCAACCTTCAACTCCTGGCCTAAATAGGTCTCAGGAGAGCGGTATAGGGCTTTAATGGAAGTATATGACATAGTGTTAAAAACTAGTAAATTAATGCTTTATTCCCCTAATATAGCATAAATAGCAGAAAAAACAAGGGGAAAATAAAAAACCCGGCACTTTCGTGTCGGGTCTTCTTTTCGGCCAGCTCTTGGAGCTAGCGGAAAAGGATTAAGGTTTTTTTGCTTTGCTTTGCTTATTGGATCACCAGCTTTTTGCTAGTGACGCCGCCGTCAGCTTCCACTCTTATGAAGTAGACTCCGGGCGACAATGAACTGCCATCAAATTTCAAGGTTTCGTTGCCCACGAATCCCTGGAACACATTTACGACCCGTTGCCCAACGAGGTCGTAGACAGCAACATTCACGTTGGTAGAAGTAGTAAACGAGAGATTAACGGACACCTGGTCAGCGGCCGGATTGGGATAAACGGAAAAGTCTTGCAGGGACTGGATTTCTTCCACGCCAGAGGTAAGGTCCATCTTGAGAATGAAGCCCGAATTGCCTACGCAGTAAACACTGGCTTTATTATCATTGGGAGCGCAAATTCCTCTTGTGCCTGTATTAGGATGAATATTCTCCCAGGTTGATCCATTATAACGAACTATACCGCAAGTCATACCGGCTGCCAAAATGTCGGAATTACTAAATCCAAATAGTCCCTGAACAGTTCCATTATTATATTCCTGAGTCAAGCTGCCACTAGTCTTATTGTATTTGTAGAGGCAGGTGCCAGAGATATAAAAATTTTCATTATCGGGAGACCAAATGCCATTTAAAACTGCAGGACCATTAATTCGCTTTACTTCGGTAAAAGTGCTGCCATTATAATGCAAAATTATGCCATCATTAGGGCTGGTGTTATCGGTTCCGACAAAATATAAGTCAGATCCAGATGTGCCCCATATTCCGCCAAACGCAAACGTAGCATAAGTGTTGTAAACCGAAGTCCAGGAGGAACCATTATAATGGTAAATTCTACCGTAATTTCCGCTAACATAAATATCATTAGCTGAAAAGGCAATAATCTCATCGAGATAATTGGTGGTACCAATATTTGAAACGGTAGCGGAAGACGATCCGGTATAATGAACGACTGTCCCGTTGTTGCCGACAGCCCAAGCATCAGAAGGACCAACAAAAGCAACGTCATACAAATAATCGGTAGTAGAAGTGTTAATTAATGACCAATCAGATCCATTACATTTTATCATGACTCCTCCTTCGCCAACGGCTAAGCCATTATTGGCATCAAAGAAATCAACCGCATAGAGATCATTGGTGTTAGGGTCGGGATTAGTGGGATATTCAAAAGCGATTCCTTGGGCAAAGGTAAATGGGCAAACAGTTATCAGCAAAATGACAAAAAAGGCCTTAATTTTCGAGAAAAAACTGACTTTCTTCATTTTCTTAAGATTTTTTGGTTGTAAAAGAGACTATTAATATTACTTGTAACTAGAACCTATCACAAATTATTATATTTGTCAATAAATACATCCGGCACAATTAAGCCCAGTAAAACCAGCGGAGCAACAACCAGCCGTATCGGGACAAGTGCTGGCCAAACCAGCACACTTATAGAAACCCCAATTATCCACCGCTTTTATTCTGATCTGATATTGCTGGTTAGCTCCTTGTGGATTGTAATAGTGGATAAAACGATAATTAGTGGAAGGATCAATCTGCGTGGTTGTAACGTTGCCATTACCATTATCATCAAAATCAACAAATAATTCTCCGACTGGGAGTTGCTCCGAATCAATATCAACACCAAAACTAACAGTATAAAAGTCGGAAGTATTTATGGGATACAAACCATTAACTGGAACTATCTCAAGGCCCTCACTATTCCTTACTTTTATATTATATATTGTTGGGTACACACCACAGAAGCAGGTATTGCCAGGCACTGGATTACTTAAACAGGAAGAGGCACGGGCGCTACCATTACCGTTACAAGGAGGAATAGAGCCGGAACAATTAATACCAGCCATACAATCATAGGAGTAGCCAGAAACGCCGCTACCCTTTAAGAATATCTGTTTTAAATTACTGGCTGGATATGTGAATGTTCCTGAATGGCCATATGGACCCTGAACCAAAGCATTAACACTTAAGTTAGTAGAAACATATTTACACATATCAACTCCTGCATTTAATTGGCCTCCGTTATTACAACTATAAGGCCAGCCGGCCTTACCAGCCCCACTACCAACCTGGTAACCAGGAACATAGTCATTACCGCTAGAGCCGTAAGGGGCTTTATCCAAAGATCGGTTATAGTTGTTCATAGCACCAGTGAAAAACGGAGAAGTGGTTGCCGTAAAAGAAGTAAGTCTTTGCACCCAAGGTTTATCCATCTTAAGGAACTTGGTACATTTAGGAGTAAAGGAAGAACTTAATTTAAATGTCCCGAGCGGCGGATTGTCATCACGGTCTATTAAATTAGTTCCAACTTCACTATCGTGTGAATGACCGGAAGTGCCATTATATTGGTAATAACCAGCGCTATTAACTAATATCCAGGCATCCCAACCTCCCGGGCCGCCAGTATATGATCCACCAGCGACATAAGCGTTAGATGTATTCCAAGAGGGCCAAGTTGAATTTGTGTATTGAGGGTTTGTGTAATAAGAAGCGCAACCGGCAGTATCCCCAATATTAGCACTAGCGTCATTAGGATCACACATAGCTAAGACACCAATCCCTTGCCCCATTGGTATACAATAATAATCAGTACTACACTTATTATTACCTTCGCGATGCCATCTCATAACAAACCTCTCATATCCGGTCGGACAATCTTGTTGACCCTGAAAACCAGACCAGAAAGAGCAACCATTATTAGAATCATCAACGGCTGTTAATAAGAAAGCTGATCGTCTTTCCGTAAACTCAAAGTTCGTGCTCATCTCAGCGCAATAATAAGAATCACCATAAATGCTGCTAAAACCAGAGCTAGCGCCAGTAGAGGCTTGGCTGCTCTTCACATTTTCAATTGGATACCACATCAAACACACATCAGGATTCTTTGGATCATGCTCTAAACAATAACCATAAATACCATTGCTAACCACGCTTTCCGCCGCACTCTTACAGGTCAAGCTGTCCTGCTTCGGATATAAGCGACACTCTTTAGCAATATAAGAATTATCAGCTACTTCTAACACTGGCTCTATATTGATGTCGTCAAAATAGACCTCGTTGCCTATTGATGCACTACCGCTACCAGCAGACAAAATTATATTTAAATCATTAAAATTAGCTTGAGGCACAAACTTATACACCTTTCTCTGCCAGCCAGAACCGGAAGTAATATACATCCAGCCAAAATTAGAACCAGTTGAAGGTTCGGCGAGAACAGAGGCCCCCTTCCCGTTAGAATCATCAATATTAACCAAGAAGTTAATATAATATTGTCTGCCTTGTTTAAACGGATATGATGCCCTTATTACCACGCCGCCGCTAGAATACGGCTGGTCTCTATCAATCATCAGAAGCCCTTTACCATGAGCTGGATAAGAAATTGTAGTAGAAGGAATCAGTTCAGACGAATCAGACATTATATAAGCATTGGCGTTAGAGGAGTTCCAAGTAGTCCAAGTACCAGGGGAATTGTAAACACCAGAACCAGGGAAATCCGGACCATTCTCAAAATCCCAATGCATATTTGGATCCTCGCCCACCTCACTCATGTTAGACAGATAATAATAGTCTAATTTAGAGTAGCCGGAAATATTCCTATCAGCGCCGGAATTAAAGGTGTGCTGAACTTCATCATTCTTAATAAAGCTCTGGCAACGACCAAAGTCATTAAGCTTGTCGCATTCGCCTAAGGCATAACAAGTTTCCTCGCCAGTATTAGGATCAATACCGATACTCATGCAAGCCAACCACCTGGAACAGATACGGTTAGGTTGGACCTTAATTAATACATTAGAATCGCAAGTAGAATCAACTAGCGGATCGCAAGTCGCAGGCAAACCAGCAGAATAGGAGCCGCCATAGGCCCGCCAATTAGACTTAACCAAACCATTAGCCCCTTCCTGGCGTCTTTCATTGAATAAGATACAGCCATTGTCAAAGTTTACCTCACCATTACAAGATTGCTTGTCAACCTTGCTTGATAACCGGTAGTCCACTACGGTGCCACGGATATTAATCTTCTTGCCATTAGCGCCGCCATAGAGGGTACAGCTAGTATTATTCAACGAGCTAAACAGGATGTTCGTGTTAGGGGCGCTAGCTCCGATTACTATTTGGTTAGTAGCCGGTGCAAAAGAATTATCAGCCTGCAGCTGTCTAATTGAAGCCGGGCAATTCAATATCACCGGAGTGATTGAGGCGGTAGTTTCAACCGATAGGCTATACAATTTATTCTTTAACAAATAGACATCCTGCTTCTGCAAAGTAAGGGTCGTGCCACCAGATGAAATCGTACCCGAACTCCAGCCATCGCCACTAATTCCATCACTATTAATATCACTCCAAGTTGGATTTACTACAATATTTGGCGAGAATTCGCTTACCGGATCAATATATTCAGTACAAGCCGAGGCTTTGTATTCGCACAAACCGACATTACTGCTTGGTTGATAAACTAAATTACCGCCGCCCAGACCAATAGTCTTCAAAGAATCAACCGGGCAAAGATAATCGTTCTTGTCCAAAATACATTTACCTAAACCGCAATCTTCATCCTTAGTACAAAGCTTGTTCTGGGTCTCAATTATATTGCCAACTAAATCAACATTGATCCCTGGGTTAACATCCGGATCAAAATCGCAACGCTTCACCGGCTTCTTATACCATTTCTTCGGCAGGTTCATACCGCTGGCATTCAAAGACTGACGCCATTCGCAGACATTCTCGCCCGGATCCTTAAAGTAGCTAGGAGAGCCATCCAGATATTTCCATTCTTGGCAACCGACTTCACCCTCGCCGCAAAGAGTGGTGGCATATTTGTCCGGGTTATTCTTGACGTAAACATCTTGATAGATATTTTGGACAGAAACGTCAACGTTGGTGTTAACCTGGTCGCCTAAACGGCTACAGCCTTTATCCACGGCCGTACACTGATTTTTGACTTTGCCTTTATTATTCTCATAACGGACATAGGCCATCCGGTCAGCCGGAATCTCAATACAATCCGGGCCATCGCTCGGGTCACAATTATTATCCGGGGTGCCATTTTCTTGATAGGCTTCCTGCTCGGGATTGGCCGAGTTGCCGGTAATAACCATCAATTCGCAACCAACCGCGTCATCAGTGCACAAATTGGTGAAGTTACGGAGATAGTTATAATTGTTAGAATTATCCGTATAGGATTCGCAACCAATATTATAGTTAATACCCTGATACTGGTCGAACATGTCATAGTAGCAAGAATTCGGAGTGGACCAGCTATCCTTAATTAGGTAGTAACGATCGCTAATTTCATTTAAAACTATATTATCCAACAAGACGTTGCCACTGGCGCTGATAATCAAAGCTTCCTGCTCAGTCACCTCATGGTCTAGAACGTCTAGGTTGGCCTGATAGACGCGCCATTCGCCATTACCGACTACGCTAACCGAAGAATTCTGTTCGCCGGTCTCAAATTGGGACGCCACAGAGCCATTGGCCAAATAGATGTTAATGCTAACATTGCTGTTGGCTTTAGCTAAGAATTTTACGGTGTAGGCCTTGCCCTGACTGACATTATCAACATTGATGCCGATACCATGTCCTGGCAGAGCGGTGCTAGTCTGAGCTTTGACGCTCTTAATGATCTTCTGCCACAAACCCTTGACCGTGGCCAACACTTTGTTGGCGCCATGGCTATTGCTAGAAACGCTAACGGCCTCCAAATCAAAGTTGGGAACATTAGAACAATTGTTGCTAACAAAATTATATTGTAAAGAATGGCCATTACGATTAATGGAGTCGACATTCAAAGCGGAAGAATCGGCGCAATAACTGGCCCAGGCCTTATTGTCTTCAAAGCTAAAGCTCTCCATAGACCGGACATTGTTGCCATAATTACCATTGTATTCGCGGCAACCATTTTCCGCCGCAGTACAAGTCAGACCCTCACCCGGAATAGCTTTGTAGATGCAGCCATTCTGGTTGCTGTCCCAAACGCCACGATTTTTACAAACATTACAGACACCATCCTGAGCATTCCAGTTCTTGTCCGAACCGGTACAAGCCGCCTGGCTCAAAGTTTCGTCTACCGGAGCTTCAGTCAAGCGATATGGGTGGCAGTTGTCAGCGCAAGTTATAGTAGTGGAATATAAAGCATAGAAAATAGCGCCGGCCTTATTATAGAATTGACGGCAATCAGAATTATAGGCCGCATCATTAGCCGGAGTATTATAGATAACTGGATCGCAAACGGTCACGCCGCCGTCAATCTGGTTGTTATTGCCGTCAAAAGATCCGGAAGTTAACACCGGCTTGTCATTAGACGCCTGAAGATTAAAGGGCTGTAATTGATAACCGGCAGTACCGATATTGCCCCAACTATAGAAAACGCCGCAAGCCGCTTCTTCCGGCTTCACGCATTGGCGCAGATAAGCATAATATTCCTTGGCTTCTCCGCCCTGAACCACTTCGTCTAAATTGGTAAACTCAGAACAGCCAGCCGCAACGGCCCGGCATTTTCTGGCAGTAGCAGGGATAAAGACGGCAGCCTGTTTGTAGTTAAAGACGCCTTCCTTCTGGACATAATAATCATAACCGACGCATTCGGAACGGCAAGCATCGGTCGCGGTAGTCTTGGCCGGAACTGAGAAATTATTTCTCACGGAAGTATAAAAATTACAACCGGCTTCTTCTCCGTTACATAAGCGGGCATAACCCAAGCATTTAGCCGGAGCCGTGCTCTTTAAACGGTAATCCGGATTCAAGCCGGTAGGATTAACATAGCAATCCGCCGCCAAATAATTCGGAATCAATTTTTGGTAAGCTAAGTTGGTAGTATAATAATCAGAATAAGTAGTGCCTTGTTTTGCCATTTCCACCTTGACCCGGTCAATAACGCAAGCCGAGGAATTGACGGCAAAATAAATTTCATTGCTAGAAATATTGATCGGATAGTTATAGGATACGTAATAATACTGCCAGTCTGGGCCAGAATATAACGGAGCCTCTCTGTCATCTACGGACGAAGCGCCCAATATCAAGCTATCGCCATCATTACAATCCTTAGCATAGAAAGAAACAGTATAAACCTGGCCGGCGATATTGTAGTCGTTGGGACCGACTGCTAAACGGCGCTTGAATGGCTCGCTTAATTTCAGGGCGATATTGCTGAAATAGCCCGGGGAGGTAGTGGTAGCATTATTCGGAGCCACTACTCCGGCCAAATCAATATTGTTAGTCCAATCGCCGGAACTTAAATCACCCTCCATGTCGCCATTATGGATGAAGTTATGGCCGGCATCAGGCTGGATGCGGATAAACTCGTTACAGCCTTCTACCTTCTTGTCGCAAGTTTCTACTTTTTTAGAAAAATAAATCTGCTGCAGCGGCGCCCAAGCCACCTTGTCAGTGCTAGTGGTATAAGTGCCATAGCTGGAATAGGGGCGGCAACCCGCATTATCAGAAGTACAGGTGCTATAGTCTAAAGTATTTTCCAGATAGGAAGCTATCTTGCCGTTTGGTTTGACAAAATTCTGGCAAGTATTGAAAACTGCATCGCAAGAGTCTGAATCAAAATCCCAGGTCCGTTTTTCTTCAGTACAATAGCCATAAGCTTCGCAGGTGCCGTCAGTCTTTTCTTTAATACAGCTTTGTTCATCAGCACAGTAATCCGGATTGCGGGTAATAATTACCTGGCCCGGAATCGTCTGGGTGCTAATACCGCCATTGCCATCATCGGTCTCAATTTTTTGTTCCGGCACCAAAGTCTTTTCTAAAATCTGACCGCCGGCACCTTGGCGCTTACAATAATTCAAAGGGGCTTTCAAAACCCAGTTCGGGTCAACTAATCCTTGGCACCAAGCCGCTGGGGTAAAGCCTTGGCTGAAATCATTATAATTATCATCAGGATCAAAGCAGGAAACCATATCCAACATGGTAACGTTGACGTTGTTCTCTTCCGCCTTTAACAAAGCAGTTTCCCAACCGACCGGAATGATACGGAATTTTCGCAGGATCAAAAGGTTGCGCAAAGAATAACCTTGGTTATAATCAACGTCCCGTTTTAAGCGCCAATTCTTCTGCAAGAATCCTTCATTCAAAGCTTCGGCCACAGTCTTCCGATCTTCAATGCCCTGACGGAATTGGTCATCAATCACGCAATTAGTCGCTCCCATATTCTGCGGATCCGGACAAGTCGCTAAATCGCCCAAAATACTATAATCACCGCGCGTATCAAATTTAGGCTGGATGACTTGAGAGAGATTAGCCTGGACCGAAGACATGCCCTTGAAACTGTTAGGATCGCAGTTAGGATCATCCAAACAAGGTGCGCCGCTATTAGTGGTGGCAACGCTCACCGGTTCGCATTTGCATTCTTCATTACAAGTATAGCCCGAAGCGCACTTAGATTGATTTTGATCACCGCCTTCCACGTCGCATTTGTTGAGCGGCGTACGATCGCAAACCGTATAAGTACCGTTAAACCAATCCTGAAAATATTCATCATTGATAGCCGCTTTGTCAGCGCTATAAAGACCTAAAGTCAAAGCCGACAATGCCGCATTCGGATTGCCGGATAATAATTTCGCTTTAGCTTTATTAAAAGCCGTAATGGCTAATTGGTTCAAAAAGACGTTGGCCGCATCCACTAATGTATCGCCGGTAAACTTACCGACGTTCTGCATCAATGAGGCATCAGCCTGCTTCTTCTGTTCTTCCGCTTCACCCGGAGCGCCTTTTAACTTGCCGCCGATATCGCGGACATCCAGCCAGCCTTTTTTGGCACTCAATTCCTCCTGCGATTTGTTGTAAGCAGTAGAGGTTGATTCTTTCAAGCCGCTCATCACTGTCAAAGCCATATTGACGCCATTGCCGGTAGGATCAAACATCGTGCTCAAGTCCTTCAAGAACGTCGGGCTGCGCATGGAAGCATATTTTTCATTGATATCATCTTTCCAAGCCTTAGTCATCTTGCTGAAGGTACAATAGGCATCCTTCGGACGGCTATACCCAGCTGCGTCAACCAAGCCCAAGCCGATGCTTAGTTTGACATTCAAATCGGGTTCGCAAAAATTTACTCCAGCCGCCTGGGCATACTGATCGATAAAATCACCAGCCGCATTGTCAGCAATATCTTCCAGATAAGAGCCCCAGCCTTTTTCCACGAATAATGGCTTCTGACCTTCGCCGCCGGAACCGATATAGGTGGCCGTATCATAGGCTATCTTATTCAAGGCTTTGGTAACCGCTGATTTCAAAGCCTTAGACCCCACTTTAGTGATGGCGTCTTTCAACTTAGTCTTCAACTGGGTCCAAATACCCATAAAGACGCCAGTCGGACCGCCGATGACGTCTTGAGATTGGGCCTTGCTGGCCGGGATGAGAGAGAAAACAAAAACCAAAACTAGTACAAACGATACTATTTTGGAATAATGAAAATGGCTTGGCTTTTTCATGTTATTTAAATTGATATTTATAAACAAATTTATTCAGCACTAGTATTGGAGCCGATAGTCTCTTTATAGCTCTTGATGAGTTCTTCGTCTGTAATGCCATCCAAAACACTTTTCTCCATGCCGCTATCTAAAAGCATCTGGCGCAAAACTGAAGTATCGGCCTTCCCGGCCATCATATCATTAAGTAATTGCTGCTCTTCGTCGGTTAAATCTACACCGCTGATGCTTCCGGTGTCCGTAGTAGTTTGTTCCAAGAGATCATCCGGAGAAGCAACGGTAGAATCGTTAGAATTATCAACGACAGCCTGAGAGCAGTTCTGCCCGGCCGGGCAATTCGGATCAGTGCCGTTTAAAATTTCTTCCTTGTCGGTAAAACCATCGCTGTCGCTGTCTTCAATATAAGGCGAGGTCATATAAACATTGGCTTCATCGGAATCACTCAAGCCGTCGTTGTCACTATCCATCTTAGTTTTGTCAGTCTCGGTCACAGTTTGACCGGCTTTATTTTTTTCTAAATTAGCAATCTTTTTGTCATAGTCCAAAGGACCATAAATATTGCTGCGAAATTGTAAAATGCCAAAAACCATTATCAAAATGGTAAAGGCGCCCAAAGAAAACAAAGAGATTTTTTGCTGCTTAGTTAAAAGCTTAGGAGAAGGATTGCTCTCCAAATTATAATCCTCACCAGTTTCTGGTGGAAATTGATTTTGTTCATTATTCATATGGCTTTATTATACCATAAAACCGGAAAAATTGGCAAACAAATTCAGCCAATTTTCCAGGGATAATTCCTGCGCCCTAATCTTAGGATTATGACCTGATTTTACTATGATATTTTCCACTTCCGCCATGGGTAAATGCAAGCCATTGGCCAGATTATTTTTGAGCATCTTGCGCTTGGCGCTATAGGCGATTTTAAGGAGGCGAAAAAACAGTTTGGCGTCAACTTGGGGCTGATTAGCCGAAGCTTTTCGGACAATTTTGATTAAAGCGCTGTCCACCTCTGGCTGAGGCCAAAATGCCGTGGGCGGCACTAAAGAAATAATTTCCGCCTCAGCGTAAAATTGGACCGACAAAGCCAAAAGACTCATTTGCGGCGGCTGGGCTACGATGCGCTCGGCCACTTCTTTCTGCAGCATCAAGACCATAGTCTCGGGCGGTTGAGCTGAGGACAAAAATTTGCGGAGAAAAATAGAGCTGATGTTATAAGGCAAGTTTGCTACTATCTTGTAATTTTGACCGGCGAAAAAATCATCGCGGAAATTCAAAATATCTTCGTTGATGATAGAAACATTTCTAATACTCTTAGACAAAAATCCGGCTGTCAAAATCCCGGCCAGCTTCTTGTCCAGCTCCACGGCAATGACTTTTTTGGCAGTTTTAGCTAGTTTTTCGGTCAAAAATCCCAATCCAGGACCAACCTCTAGCACCGTGTCAGCTTTAGTAACTTGAGCCGCTAAAATGGCTTGATCATAATATTCTTCCTCCACTAAAAAATTCTGGCCCTTAGATCGCTCCGGGCGGACGCCATAGATGCGCGACAGTTCCAAAGTTTTATTTAATAAGTTCATAATGCTATTAACAAGAGAACCACCGATAAGGCGGTTCTCTTTTTTTATTTAATCACGATGTTCAATAATTTATTTTTGACAAAAATTTTCTTGATGACCTCTTTGCCCTCCAACCATTTTTTGATAGTCTCATCGGCCTGAGCTAAAGTCAAAACTTCTGATTCAGCAATGTCCGCCGGAACGCTTAAGTTAGCTCGGACCTTGCCGTTAATCTGGACGACCAAAGTAATGGTTTCGTCTTTAATTAGAGCCGGATCATAGGCTGGCCAAGGACTCTGGAAAATACTATAATTTTGGCCAATTTTAGCCCATAATTCTTCAGATAGGTGTGGCGCAAAAGGAGCTAATATTTGCAAGAAGCGAGCATAGTTAGCCTCATTTAATTTCCCGCCGGCATCAGAAATAGCATTGACTAAAATCATCATGGCCGAGACCGCCGTATTGAATTTAAATTCCAAAATATCTTCCGCTACTTTCTTGATAGTCTTGTGTAATAAATTTACCACGACCGGCGCATCAGCTTCCGGCGACAAAGCGATGTTATAAATCCTTTCCAAAAATTTCCGGACTCCGACCAAGCCATTAGTGCTCCAAGCTCCGGCCTCACTGAAAGGACCCATAAACATTTCATACAAGCGCAAAGAATCAGCGCCATATTTCTCTACCACCTCGTCCGGATTGATGACGTTACCCCAACGCTTAGACATTTTGCGACCGTCTTCACCCATAATCAGACCAACAGCTTTTAGTTTGGCGAAGGGCTCTTCCGAGCTGACCACTTTGATATCATAAAGGAATTTATGCCAAAAACGGGCATAAATCAGGTGTCTGGTGGCATGTTCCGCCCCGCCCACATAGAAATCAACCGGAGACCAATACTTCTCTTTTACTGGATCAACTAAAGCTGAATTATTTTTGGGGTCAATGTAACGCAAATAATACCAAGACGAGCCAGCCCATTGCGGCATTGTATTGGTTTCTCTTTGGGCCGGACCGCCGCACTTTGGGCAAGTCGTATTAACCCAATCAGCAATTGTAGCCAAAGGCGATTCGCCGGTACCGCTCGGTTCATAGCTTTCAACTTCCGGCAGTGTCAATGGTAGTTGATCATAAGGGACGGCGACCGTGCCGCATTTAGCGCAATGGATAATCGGAATCGGCTCACCCCAATAGCGTTGACGCGAAAAAACCCAATCTTGCAATTTGTAATTCACTTTTCTGTTTCCTTTTTTCTCCCGCTCTAACCACTCTATCATCCGGGTCCGCGCCAGAGCTGAATCTAAATCAGAAAAATTACCCGAATCAACTAATATACCGTCAGCGGTGAAAGCCACCGATTTATCAATGATTTCAGAGTTTTTAGGCATTATCACGGGCTTAATAATCAAATTATATTTTTGCGCAAATTCCCAATCTCTTTCATCGTGAGCTGGGACAGCCATAACAGCCCCGGTGCCATAAGAGTTTAAGACGTAATCAGCGATGAAAACTTTGACGGCTTCACCATTAAAAGGATTAACCGCTTCCACTCCGACAAGCTCCACTCCAGTTTTATCTTTATTTAAATCAGTCCTTTCCAAATTACTTTTATTTTTTACCTGCTCAATATACGCTTCCACCTCAGACCAATTTTTTATCTGATCCTTCAACTCCGCTACCAACTTGTTCTCCGGCGCGATAACAACATAGGTGCAACCGAAAATAGTATCAACCCGAGTAGTAAAAACTTTGATAGATAAGTCCGTATTTTTAAGGGAAAAATCGATTTCTGCCCCTTCGCTCCGGCCAATCCAATGACGCTGCATGTCCTTAATCGGTTCCTCCCAATCCGGCAATTTTTCCAAGTCAGCTAAAAGTCTGTCGGCATAATTGGTAATACGCAGAACCCATTGACGCATCGGCTTCTGTTCTACCTGGCTGCCGCAACGTTCGCATTTACCATCCTCTAAATCTTCATTAGCCAAACCAGTCTTGCATGACGGACACCAATTAATTGGTTCGTATGATTCAAAAGCCAAGCCCTGTTCAAACATTTTTAGGAAGGTCCATTGCGTCCATTTATAGTACTCCGGATCAGTCGTATTAACTTGGCGCTCCCAATCATAGGTCAGGCCTAAAAGCTCTAATTGACGGCGATAATTGGCCATATTGACCTCGGTGGCTACCCGAGGATGGATCTTATTTTTGATAGCATAATTCTCCGCTGGCAAACCGAAAGCGTCAAAACCCATCGGGTGCAAAACGTTATACCCCTGCATCATTTTCAGACGAGCGAAAATATCAGTGGCGATATAGCCTTTAGGATGGCCGACGTGCAAACCCTCGCCCGAAGGATACGGGAACATATCCAAAATATAATACTTCGGTTTTTCCTGACCGTCGCCAACTTTATATAGTTTAGTTTTCTGCCACTCAGCCTGCCACTTCTTTTCCAAATTTTGATGATCGTACATAAATGATTAGAGGTTAATTTCCAGGCCGACCGGACAATGATCCGAGCCTAAAACCTTATCTAAAATATAAGCTTTTTTAAGATATTTCTTCATTTTATCGGAAACTAGGAAATAGTCAATCCGCCACCCGACATTGCGCCGCCGGGCTCCAGCTCGAAAGCTCCACCAAGAATATTGAACCTTTTGCCCTTCTAAAAACCGGAAAGTATCAACTAGACCGCTAGCCAAAAATTTTTTCATATCACTTCTCTCCTCTAAGGTATAACCGGCGCTTCCCTCATTCTCTTTCGGCCGAGCCAAGTCAATCGGCTCATAAGCAACATTAAAATCACCAGTGATGACCACTGGTTTTTTGCTCTCCATTTTTTTTATCTCCCGCATAATAGCCGCATTGAATTTCTGCTTGTAAGCCAAGCGACTCAAGGCGTGATTAGAATTAGGAAAATAAAGATTAAGTAGATAGAAACGGGGTAAATCTAGTATTTGGATTCGACCTTCATGATCAAATTCATCCTGGCCAATACCGGTTTTTACCTCTAATTTGTCTTGTTTTTTCAAAAAAGAATCTCTGACGAGCAAAGCAGTGCCACTATAACCTTCGCGCCTGGCGCCGTTAGCAAACAATTGGTAGCCGGGAAATTCCAGGGCAGCCTTTTCCAGCTTGGCAGCAGAAATTTTTATCTCCTGCAAACAAACTATATCCGGTTTGGCAGTCGCCAAAAAATCAATCAAGTTGCCCTTGCGCATTATCGCTCTTAGACCGTTAACATTCCAAGAAATTATTTTCATAGTTTGATTAAAATATTTTTACTTCAGTCCCAACCTCCGCCCAATTATAGATCAGCTGTGCCGGGCCGACACCAAGCCGGATACAGCCATGCGATGCCGGTTTGCCCAAACTATCAGCCCCTTCTTTCTGCCCCCTACCCCACTCTGGCAATTCGTGGATTCCCACCCCCTGGGCGCTTAAACCGAGCCAATAGGGCATATAAACGCCATAACTCTGGGATTTCGGCCGGGGCAATTTATTTTTGACGACAAAAGTGCCTTTTGGCGTCGGGGTGCTTTTCTTCCCGGTAGAAACCACATACTCGCCCATATCAACGCTACCTAAAAAATATTTTAACTTCTGGGTCTTGGTATCAACTTCAATCCGTTTTTTTAGTTTAGCTCCCTGGCCGCGCAAAGGATCATAATAATTTTTGACTTCTAGCCCATCCGAATAACCATCAGCATCAGAGTCGGGATCGTCTATTTTAGTCTGAAACTTGGCCTCCAAAATATCGCTCAAACCATCAGCATCTAAATCCAAATCAGCCGCCTGAACGGCGGTGAAAAAAAATAAACTAAGCGAACAGATTAACAGCGATAAAAGACGCTTAAACATAGTTTTTTTACCAAAAAGATGGTATAATAAAATTATAATTTAATCAGCCTTTTTTAGCAATGGCTCTAGAAGATAGAATCGCCGTTTTACGGCAGAAATTAGCTAATCCGCCGCACCCTCATTGGTATAAAACCTGGTGGGGAGTTTTGATGTCTCTCCTCTTGTTTTTTCTAATCAGTTTTATCCTGGCTAGCGCCGCCTATGTTTTCAAAACTGCCAGTGACATTAACAACAACCAGAACTCTTTGGCCTTGTTAGAAAAAACCCAGCAAGAGCGCGCCATCATTGAAGGCCAAAACAATTATTACCTTGGCACCACTTCTCCTAAAGTGGTGATTATAGAATTTTCCGATTTTGCCTGCCCCTACTGCAAAGCCAGCCATGAAGCTGTCCGAGAGTTAGGGCTGAAATACAAGAACGAAATCAAAATTATCTACCGCGACTTTTTGGGCCACAGCAACTCCCTGGACCTGGCTTTAGCCGGACGCTGTGCCGGCGAGCAGAATAAATTCTGGGCCATGCACGACAAACTATTTTTGAATCAAGACAATATAACCCTGAGTTCTTTACCTATCCTAGCGCAACAGATAGGCGTCAGCACCAGCACTTTTAATAATTGCCTTAAATCGCAAAAATACCTGCCCTACATCCAAGCTGATATGGCAGCAGCCGAAAAGATGAAAATCACCGCTACTCCCACCTGGATCATCAACGGTTATCTGGTAAAAGGAACTCTAGACCGAGATGGCCTGGACAGCATTATAAAAGAAATATTAAACATTAAATAATATGATTCAAATTCGTCTCCACGGCCGTGGCGGTCAAGGCGTTGTTACCGGCGCTGAACTTATAGCTCTCAGCGCATTTGACCAAGGCCTCTACGCCCAAGCCTTGCCGGCTTTTGGCGTAGAAAGAAGTGGCGCTCCGATCCAGGCTTTCGCCCGCATCAGCCCCGAGCCAATCATCGTCCGCGAACATATCTACGAACCTGATTTTATCATCATCCAGGACGCCAGCTTGTTAGCCGTCACTGATGTTTTGTTCGGCGCCAATAAAAAAACTATCATTATCGTTAACACCAGCCAAGGCGCTAAAACCATGGCCGCCCAAATTAAACAGCAAAAGATCCAGAGCTTCATTCCGACCGAAAAACAGATAAAAACCATCGATGCTACAAAAATCGCGCTAGCTATACTGGGACAAAATCTAATGAATACTGTCATTCTCGGAGCTTTTGCCCATATCAGCGGCTTGATTAATATCAAGTCTTTGAATCAAGCTATCGCCGCAAAATTCGCCAGCAAGGGCGAGGCAATAATCAGTAAAAATCAAAAGGCCGCTGATGCTGCCTATAATCAACTAGCCTAAAATCATATGGCCAAATCTTTAATTGTTAAACCAAACTCTGCTCTTAAAAATAAGACCGGATCTTGGCGCACTTTCCGGCCCGAAATTCTTTTAGACGCTTGCATCGGCTGCGGCACCTGCGCCAAAGTCTGCCCCGAAGGCACTATCGCCTTGGCTAAAATCAATGGCCAGACTAAGGCTCGCATCAACTACGACTATTGCAAGGGCTGTGGCATCTGCGCCGCCGAATGCCCGGTCAAGGCTATAATCATGAAACCGGAAACAAAATAAAAATATGAAGCAAAATAAAAAATTACAAATTTTAGAAGGTTCCCGCGCTATCGCTTTAACTGTTAAAAACATTGAACCAGGTGTAGTCTCAGCCTACCCCATCACCCCGCAAACCCATATAGTGGAAGATTTAGCCAAGTTTCAGGCTGACGGCCAAGCTAATTACCAATATGTCAGGGCGGAAAGTGAGTTCGCCGCCGCCTCAATCATCTTAGGCGCCAGCGCCGCGGGCGAGAGAGTCTATAGCGCTACCAGCTCCCAGGGCTTGCTCTTAATGGCAGAGGTTCTCTTTAATATTTCCGGCTTGCGCTTGCCGATAGTAATGACCGACGCTAACCGCTCTATCTCCGGACCGATTAACATCTGGAATGACCACCAGGATGCTATGGTGATAAGGGACAGCGGCTGGATAATGCTGTTTGCCGAGAACCACCAGGAAGCCGTTGCACAGCATATCATGGCCTATAAAATTGCCGAGAGCACCAAACTGCCGGTCATGGTCAACGTAGATGGCTTCATCCTGACCCATTCCTATGAACCGGTTTGGATTCCAGAAAAAAAATTAATCCAAAAATATTTAGGCAAATATAAACCGGCCCGAGGCACCTATCTAGACCCCCAAAATCCGGTTACCTTGGGCGCTTTTGTCTCCCCTAATGACTACATGGAAATCAGGCAGGAACTACATGAGGATTTGGTCAAAAGTCAGAAGACCATTGACCAAGAATATCATAATTACCAAAAACTATTTCACCAGACTAAAACTAAAAACCAAGATACTGACAACGGTCTCCTGGAATATGTCGGACCAGTCAAGCCCCAAGCAATTATTGTCGCTATGGGTTCAATGCTCGGGACTATGCGCGCAGCTATCAAAGAGAACAAGCTAGAAAAGAAAATCGGCCTGCTCAAAATCCGCTGCTATCGCCCTTTCCCGCGCCTAGCTGTCCAAAGAATCATTAGCCGCTCCAAGAATATCGCTATAGTGGAAAAAGCTATCAGTTTAGGCCAGGAAGGACCGCTGACTTTAGACATCAAATCCTTGCCAAACAGGCCCCATAACATCAAAAACTACATCGTCGGCCTGGGCGGACGGGACGTGACTAGAGGGGTGATAAAAAAGATAATAAATGATATAATGAAGCCAGGGACAAAACCCGAAAAAAGCCAATTTATTAGCGCTTAAAAATATGCATAAAACACATTTCAAATTAAAAACCAAGAAGGAATTAAAGACGGCTGATCAACCAATAATTCTAAGAGGGTGGCCAGAGTTTTTTGTTATCGTCTTCATTCTGACCTTCGTCATCCAATTATTACTCCTTATCTTGATGAATTGGAAATTCTAAGCTTTGTTTCAAAAAATAATTCAAATATTTATGAAGAGATTTTTATTTAAATACAAAAAGCTGGTCCTGGGATTTTTCTTGGTTGCTGTCCTAGCTTTGATATTAGCTGCTCCGGCTCTAGCCCAAGATGACGACGAAGAAGTAACGCCAGTAAAATTTAATCCACAAGTGACAATTCCGGGATCTATCTTCAAATCCGGCGGATCGGTATTACTAGAAAATAACACGGCGCCAATCGCCAAATATATCAGCGCTATCTACAACTACGGTGTCTCTATCGTCGGCATTTTAGCATCCCTGATGCTCATGATTGGCGGCATTATATGGCTCACCGCCGCCGGCTCCAGCAGCAAGATAGAACAAGCCAAGGAATTCATTTTTAGCAGTTTGACCGGCATGGCTCTTCTGTTAGTGGCCGTCATTCTGCTCCGCACTATTAACCCAGCGCTCGTAGAATTCCGCAACCCAACTCTCACGACTATTGACAAAGTAGATCCCTGCTGTAATTCCCTGCGCGGACCGACGTTTGAGGTAACTGTAACCCAAACGCCGGAAAGATTAATCTATAATTGCGCCCCGCCCAAAGAATTAGACGGCGATGATGCTGAGGTAGAAAAATGTACGGGTAAATCTAAATGCCAAATTTCTCCCGAAAGCACCGAAACCGCCCCTAAATACGGCTGCGTTGACCCAGATCGATATACTTGCTGTGAATATGAGTCTGACATAGGTGACGACGAAGAGTCTCTGTTTAGCTGTATGTCAGTTGAATCTGCTAAAGGCGAAACCTGTCCTACACCAGCAGAAAAAGGAATGGGCATGGTAACTTACTCTTCTAACAGGCAAATTGAAAAATATTATTGCCAGACAGGCGTAATTGTCGGATTGAAGGTAAACGGCTGTAAGGTAGATTGCAATGGCAAAGACAAAGGAGAACTTTGCAATGGCTTGTCAGACGGCGGCCGCTGTTATGGCACTGACGACCTTTTGACTTGTCGCTTTGGCGGCGCCAGAAAATCCCTAGGAGATATCTGCGGCAACACTGACGCTACAACCAGATGCATGCCCGGCGGCTATAGCGTCTGGTCAGGTGATCTTTTTGAGGGTCACTGCGATGACAGTCGTTGTTTGGATCACGATAACACCGTCACTAGCGGCGAAGAATGCGACGCCGACGGCGAAACTGAACTAGCCTGCTGTTATTTTGCGCCAGACGAAGGCTATCTATCTTCTTGTTCTGAAAAAGATATATACAAAAAATGGTATCCAAAAGAAACCGGCACTGCTAACTAAAGCTAATCGTATCAACTCTGTGACTAATCTAACAAACATTTCATCCGGGCATAATGCCTGCGCTGGCTGCGGCCAATTGGTGGCGGTTCAGGCGGTAATGCGCGCTCTGGATAAAAATACTATCCTGACTAACGCTACCGGCTGTCTAGAAGTTACCACTACTGCCTATCCCAATAGCGCCTGGGGTTTGCCTTGGCTTCACTCCTTGTTTGAAAACTCCAGCGCTTTAGCTTCCGGCGTTAGAGCTGCTCTCAACCAGCAAAATAAGAAAAATATAAAAGTCGTAGCTCAAGGCGGCGACGGCGCTACCTACGATATCGGCATCGGGCTGATTAGCGGCATGTGGGAAAGAGGCGATAATGTCCTCTATATCTGCTATGACACCGAGGCTTATTCCAATACTGGCATCCAAGCTTCCGGCTCCACCCCTTATGGTGCTTCCACCACCACCTCTCCCAATAGTGAATGTGGAGAAAATAAATCATGCCCGCTCTCTCCCGGCACCAGACAAAACAAAAAAGACATGATCGGTATTGCTCTAGCCCATAATCTAAAATATGTGGCTCAAAGCACGGCCGGCTTTCCAGATGACATTACCAATAAAGTAAAAAAAGCCCTCTCAATTGAAGGCCCAAGTTATATTCAAATTTTGTCCCCTTGCGTTCCAGGTTGGAAAATCGGCCTAAACCAGGCGGTTAAACTAGGAAAACTGGCGGTCCAAACCGGCCTTTATCCCTTGTTGGAATATGAGAATGGCAAACTAGTTAACAAATCCAACATACCCCAGCCGCAACCAGCTGTCACGGAATATCTAGAAGCCCAAGGCCGCTTCAAACACCTATTTAAAGAAGAACGTTATCAATCTGATTTAAAGCATATCCAGAATTTAGCTGACGAGAATATCGCTAAATACGACTTGAAATAAACTAAAATGGAAAAGAAAAACAAAAAAGCCTACTTCTACACTGGAAGAATATTATTATTTTTCTTGTTTTTTTTGTTGGCAGCAAGGCCTACTCAGGCCGCAACCATCACAGCCGATGGCCAGGTTGACTGCCCCTCAGTAACACCAACAGAAATTTTGGTTTATTTCCATGGTTTAGTTTGGCCAACAAGCACCCAAAATGGAGACCAGTGGACAGTGCAAGAAAGCATTAGCACTTTTTATACCGAACTTAATAAAATAAGAGCGTCTCGTCCTGGAGTTGCCGCTGCCCACTACAGCTATGGCGCCAACGCTCAAGCGGCAATCAACAACGTTAGATCTCAGTGCAATATATCCGGAGTCCTGCCCATAACTCTAGCCGGCCATAGCGCTGGTGGCAGCTCTCTGAAATCAGCCGGGGCAATCGCCGACAAGATAATAATACTAGATGGTATTTACTGGTCACCAACCCCGCTTTATAGTTATTGCTCTAAAATAAGGCTAGTGGATGGATACTCCACTCAAAGCAACACCACCCCCCTAGTAACAGAGTGCAGCGGTAATGCTAGTTTTAAATACGTAAAATACCAAGATATTGGAAACCCTGGCCATTTTGCTATCAGAAAATACTTGAGTACTTTTTATTTGGACTCTGAAATAACTGCGGGCGGAACAGCCGGAGCAACAACAAAGCCTAAAAAGCCATTTGAACTATTCAATCCACTCTTAGACCTGCAAGTCAATATCCCCGGGATAGAAAAATTAGCCTCAGAAACTCCGGCGGCCTGCACTACCAGCGATGACAACATTACGTCTTGCTCTCTCCCCTGGATTTCTGTCTATATCAAGGCAATATATAATTATTCCATGAGCATCGTAGGAATCTTAGCTGCTTTTGTGATAATGATTGGGGGAGTTATTTATCTAACATCTACTGGCAATGCCAATCGGATTAAGAGCGCGCAATCCTGGATTACTGGCGGACTGACCGGACTGTTAATAATGTTTACCTCCTATGTACTCCTAAACGAAATTAATCCGGACCTTATTAAATCTAATCCGATAGACCTACAGATTGTTCGAGATGAATTTGTACAAGATCCGAATGATATAAATCTTGGAGATCTGCCTGTAGGCTCAGGCGCCGGATCTGGTGAAGTCTTAAATGATGGAGTTCCTTTTTTTAACCAATGTAATGCTTCTTGGAGAGATTTTCCTTACGACGGTAAATCCCCCTATCAGTGCGGCGGCGGAGATCCAGGATACTCAGTCGACGGCGCCAAAGTAAAAGGAAACACTCTATGCTCCTCGTCTTGCGGAGTAAATAGTGCTGCTATGGTATTAAAATATTATGGGTATGAAGTTACTCCTCCTCTTTTGGCTAATTGGTTAGTCGACAATAAATATAGAGGTACAAATGGCACTTGTTCAGGAACATCCTTCCAGGGTATACAAGATGTTATTAAAAACTATGGACCCGATATAAAAAGTGAGTATGTCAAAGCAAATAATTATGTCGCGGCGTTACAGGCTGGTAAAAAGATAATATACTTAATGAGGGGGCCGTGTCCATTAAAAAAAAGTCAAGGTGGCCACTATGTAGTTTTAACTGGCGTAAAAACCGGATCCGGTAACTCTATTATTAATATTAATGATCCATTCAGAGGCCAAAGAAAACAAGCCAGCACAAGCGATATAAATACTTGTTGGGCTGGGGGCATGGCTTTTTATCAATAAATTATACACCCCGATCCATGGCCTCATTGGCCAGAGCATCAGCCGCAGCATTGAATTCGCGGCGGATGTGAGTGTAAGATATTTTTTTGAAGCTTAAAGATAAATTGTGAATCTCTAAAAACAAGGGCGCCAAGTCCTTGTTTTTTACTTTATACTCCCGTTTCAACTGCTTGACGACTAACTCACTATCAAGATAGAAATCTAATTCCTGCCCACCCAACTCTTTAGCCTTTTTCAAAGCGGCGATAACCGCCTTATACTCAGCTTGATTGTTAGTCACCACGCCTAAAAACTCCGAAATCTTGTCGATTACTTCCTTTTTGCCATTATAAATCACCACGCCCAAACCTCCAGGTCCAGGATTGCCGCGGGCGCCGCCGTCAGTATAGATAATCAGTTTTTCATTGCTCATATTTATTTACTTCTTTATTAAATCAATGATTTTCATCTGGACTTCGCTCTTGCCATTATAGTTATTGATATCCAGATAATAGGCGACATCAACTTTGTCGCCGATATTCAAGTGGCCATACTCGGCGCTCTTGAAAAAACCCAAGGCCCATAGACTGCGAGAGGAATCGGCCAAGCGTAATTTCAAATGCTCCCGACCGCTGCCTAGGGTAACCATATCCATAATAGTCAGGCCATAGGAAGCGAACTTAGGCTGAGGATTGTTCTGGCCATAGGGCGCTAACGAAGCGATATTCTGAGCCAGAGACAGGTCAATTTCGGCTGGGGTCAAAACTGCGTCTAATTTTAACTTCGGTGCTAATTCCATCTTTCCTAGCTTCTCTTCGGCTAAAGCAGCAATCTTCTGCCGAAAATTATCCAACTTCTCTTTTTCATAGACCGAAAAGCCACAGGCTGCCGGATGACCACCATACTTGTCTAAAAACTCCTGGCAATCTTCAATCGCGGCTATTAGATTAAACTCCTCGATACTCCGGCCCGACCCCTTGAAGCCGTCTTGCGACCGGGTAATAATCAAAGTTGGACGATAGTATTTCTCACTGATCTTCCCGGCCACTAAACCGATAACTCCTTCGGTCTTAGTATTATATTCCAAATCGCACAAACCGATAATTATAGCCGGGATATTGTTAGGATCAATCTGTTTTTCTACCAGAGCCATAATATTAGCGGTCACTTCCTGGCGCTCAATATTCTTTTCGTTTAACTCATTAGCTAAACGCTTCATTTCGTCCGGATCAGAAGATAATAATAATTCCAAGGCATTATTAGCATGACCTAAGCGGCTAGCGGCATTTAGGCGCGGGCCGAGCTGGAAACCGATATTCCAGGCGTCCAAAGCCAGACCATTGTCCAGCTTAGCGGCGCTAATCAGCTCCCGGACGCCCAATCTCTTAGTGCGGTTCAAAACTTCCAAGCCCTTTTTTACCAAGATCCGATTCTCGCCTAAAAGCGGCACCATATCAGACACTGTGCCCAGAGCTACTAAATCCAGACTGCGCTCTAATAAATATTTTTTCTGCTCGTCGCTTAACTTAGCCCGTGAAACTATAGCCTGAAGCACCTTAAAAGCCACACCAACCCCAGCCAGACTCTTACTCGGATAGGTATTGGCGGCATCGGTGCAATTAACAAACAAGCACTTCGGACGCAAAGACTCATCTTCGGGCAAAGCATGATGGTCGGTTACGATGACCTTCAAACCCAAGCTCTTGGCGTATTCAATTTCATCATGATTGCGCGTTCCCGTATCGACGGTAATGACCAGCTCATAGCCCTCAGCGGCAATTTTCTCTAAGGCTTCTTTGTTCATGCCATAACCTTCGGTCACCCGATCCGGCAGATAGGTCCCGACTGAGGCTTTTAGAATTTTCAGAACATCCCAGAGTATAGCGGTAGAAGTAACGCCGTCGGCATCGTAATCGCCGTAGATCATTATCTTCTTTCCGGCTTTGATATGATCGATGATCAGAGTCACGGCATTAGCCATGTCGGTAAATAAAAAGGGATCGTAGCGCTCTAAATAACTGTCGGAAAAAAACTCTTCGTTAAAAAAATCTTCAATCTCCACTAAGTCGTTTATCCCTCGATTAGCCAGAAGCTGTAACACTACCGGCGGATGAGACGGGTTAGCAGCGATAATTGATTCGGGAACCGGGTCTTTCAATTGCCAAATTTTGGGCATATTTTAATTTAATTTTGATTTATCTTTTTATTATAACAATAAAACAACAAAAAATATACTTTGACCCTGATGAAATAAAAAGTAGCCAATATTGGCTACTTTTTTGGAATAATAAGCCTGGGTAACAAAAAATTACATGAAAGACATGCTCACCGTCCAAGAAAGCATGGAAATAACCACCATCAAAGAAATCACGATCCAAACGATTTTAACGACTTTTTTTCTTTTCATATGTTTATTTTACCTTTTTAATATCTTGACAAAAGTATCGGGCGGAATCTCTACGCTGCCTTTGCCCGCCGCCATCATCTTCTTTTTACCCTTCTTCTGCTTTTCCAAAAGCTTGCGCTTGCGGCTGACATCGCCGCCATAGAGCTTGGCGGTCACATCCTTACGCATGGCCGATAATCTTTCGGCCGCGATGATTTTGCCGCCGATAGCCGCCTGAATCTTAATAACAAACATCTGGCGCGGCAAAGTATCTTTCAATATATTGACGATATCCTTACCCTGGCGGAAAGCATCATCGCGATAGACGATGGTCGCCAGCGACTCCACAATATCTTCAGCCACTAAAATATCAAGCTTGACCACATCAGCCGGGCGATAATCCAGATAATCATAGTTAATGGAGGCATAACCGGCGCTGACGCTTTTTATCTTGTCATAGAAATCAGTCAATATCGCGGCCATCGGAATTTCATAGTGCAATAGAACCCGCGGCTGATCAGTTTCCACTGAGATGTACTCGGTGTTTTTGTAAACGCCGCGCTTCTCTTGGGCTAGCTTGATAATATTGCCCATATATTCTTTTGGAGTAATGATATCCAGGGACACCCAAGGCTCTTCAATTGATAGTAGTTCTGAAGGATCGGATAATTTCTGCGGCGTGCGGATAATTTCCTCTTCTCCGCCCTTCTTCAAAACCTTGTAAGCGACGCTCGGGATGGTAACGATGATATCCAGGTTATATTCCCGGCGCAATCTTTCTTGGAAAATCTCTAAATGGAGCAGCCCCAAGAAACCACAACGAAAACCAAAGCCTAAAGCTTCAGAATGCTCCGGCTCATAAGCTAAAGCGCTATCATTGAGCTTTAATTTCTCCATGGCTTCGCGTAAATCCTGCAAATTATCACCTTCGCTCGGGAAAATACCGGCAAATACCATGGGTTTGACCTCCTTGTAGCCAGGCAAAGGCTCAGGCTTATCTCCAGCTTCATAGGGGAAAGTGATAGTGTCGCCGACACGGCACTCGCCCACGGTCTTGAAGCCGGTAACGATATAACCGATACTGCCGCTCTCTAACTGGCCAGTGGGAAAATAGTCCGGCCGGAAAATACCGATATCTAAGACTTCGCTCTCGGCGGCGGTAGCAATCAATCTAATCTTATCTTTCTTCTTGATAACGCCATCAAAGATTCGGACATAAGCTACCACGCCTTTATATTCATCGTACTTGGAGTCAAATATCAAAGCGCGTGGCTGTTTAGCCATTTCGTTGCCTTTGGGGGCATGGCCGTATTTGATAACTGCATCTAACACTTCCTCCACGCCCGCGCCAGTCTTACCCGAAGCGCAGATAATCTCATCTTCGCTGCAACCCAATAGTTTTATAATCTCATTCTTGGTCTTGGGGACATTGGCGGCTGGTAAATCTATCTTGTTGACCACTGGGATAATGGTGAGGTCTTGCTCTAAAGCTAAATATAAGTTAGCTAGAGTTTGCGCTTGGATACCCTGAGTACAGTCCACCAACAAAACAGCCGTCTCTACTGCGGCTAAAGAACGGGAAACTTCATAAGAAAAATCCACGTGACCCGGAGTATCAATTAAATTCAATTGATAACCCTTGTAATCCATAGTCACCGGCTGCAATTTGATGGTAATGCCGCGCTCTCTTTCAATATCCATGCCATCCAAGATCTGATCTTTCATCTTCCGCTTATCAACCGTCTGAGTAACCTCAAGCATCCGGTCAGCCAAAGTAGACTTCCCATGATCAATGTGGGCCAGAATAGCAAAATTCCTAACTGCTTTATTATTTTCCATCGTTTTGATTAATATATAAATAAAGCGACATAAGTCTATATCGCTCATTTTTACCCCATTATATTAAAGGATTTTAGTATTTCGGTCAAATCGCCTCTATATACCCCGGACTTCGCCCTGGTCTCCCACTTTGACCTTGCGCCAGGACAATTTGCGCTTAATAAGTCCGGAAAAATCATAGAATTCCTCGCTCCGGAGCAAGGCGCAAACCAAGAGATAGACGATGGCGCCAAAAATAGCCGCGACCGTACCCTGAGTCAAAACGCCGGAGAAAGTAGTCATATCAATATAAGGCCAAACCAGATTTTTCATGAGTTGGACCATGAAGCCAGCAGCCAAGCCAGCAACGGAAAATTTAAGGGCAGACGATAATATCTTGGCTTGGTCCAGATTGCCAACCTGGAAATAAAGGGCCAGCCATAATAAGATAAAGTTCAAGATAGTGGACAGCGAGAAGGCTAAAGCAAGGCCGGCAACACCCAATCGCGGGGCGAGCCAGAGCGATAGGAAGATATTGATAATCACCACAATGATACCGATGATAAAAGGGGTACGAGAGTCTTGCCGGGCATAAAACACTCTAGTCTGGAGCGGGATAATGGCTTGAGCAAATAAACTCAAAGCAAAGAATCCTAAAGAATCCATAGTCAAAACCGTATCCTCCCAATCAAAAGAACCGGTGCCTAAGATGATACGGATAATCTGGGCGCGCAAGGTAATCAAAAGAACTGTCGCCGGAATGATAAAGAAGAGTATTTGCCTGGTCGCCGAAGAAAAATGTCCGATCATTTTTTTGTCATCCTTAGCTGCGGCAGCTAAGGCCGGAAAAGCGGCGACTGCAAAAGAGATGCCAAAGATGCCGACCGGAAATGACTGCAGATTATTGGCGAAGTTAAAGACGGACAAAGAACCGCTGGCTAGCTCGGAAGCGATAACTGTAATAACCACCAAATTAATCTGGGATATTGCCAGGCTCAATGTCCGCGGAACCATCATCCGCGCAATCTTCGCCAAATTTTTATTTCTCCAATCAACAAAAAGGCGATAGCGGAAGCCAAAATTATAAACGGTCGGTAATTGGACCAACATATGCAGGAAGGCGCCGGCCACCACACCCCAGGCTAAACCAGATATTCCCATAAACGGCACTAGCCATAAAGCGCCAACAATAATACCGACATTATACATGATCGGGGCTAACGAATAGATTAAAAAACTCTTGAAAGATTGCAAAATACCACCTAATATACCCGATATTCCCAAAAACAACGGCGACAGGAACATGATTCTAGTCAAAACCACTGTGGTTGACTGGGCGGCCGGAGAAAAGCCAGGAGATATCAGCCGAACCAAACCTGGAGCGAAAATAATACCCACAATGCTCAGGGCGGCTAATACCAATAAAAATATATTTAAGAGATTATTAGCCAGGTCCCAGGCCTCTTGATTCAAATATTTAAACAAACCGACGCTCTTGTAGCTTTTGAAATCTTTAATTAGCCCGGTAAAAACCGGAATAAACCCAGCCGATAAAGCACCCAAGACTAGAAGATTATAAATCAAATCCGGTAAACGGAAAGCGCTATAATAGATATCCAAAGATTCACCGGCGCCAAATTGGCCCGCTAAGATACGATCGCGGATCACTCCCAGAAAACGCGACAGCAAAGAAGAAACGCCGACCAGCGCGGCGGCAATCGTAATACTGTTAGTTTGACGGCTGAATAAACGATTAAACATGAAATTAAGAAATTAAGCGCCAATCAGCGACTAAAGCGCCGCGGCGTAAAACAAAAACCGGGTTAAGATCCAACTCTTTTATCTCGTTATGGCTCCGAACTAATTTGACAACCTGGCCGATCAATTTGACTAAAGCAGCAATATCATAGCCTTTATCTCCGCGCGCGCCGCGGAGCAAGTTATAGACCTTCAAATCCTTAAGGGCCGCTAAAATAATCTTAGAATTATCTTCAGCTAAAAACATCCGAGCGTCTTTAATAATCTCCGTATAAATTCCGCCCCAACCAATAACAATCACCGGGCCGAAGTTAACATCGCGCTTGCAACCGATTATCAACTCTAAACCATCTTTGACCATTGTTTGAGCCACGGCATAGTTGCCCGCCTGTTTCAGCAGCTTGTTTCCTGACAAAATCTTCTTCAACCCAGCCGCATTAGGAATATTCAAATGAATAGCTTGGGCTTCACTCTTGTGGACTATCTTGGGGCCGACAATCTTGACGGCGGCCGGATATTTCAATTGGGAAAATTTCGTTACAGTTTTGACTGTCTGGATCCCGCTTTGAGCTAACAATTCCTGTGATTCCAGATAATCCCACAGCCCCGGCTTCCGGCCATTAAAATTCGCCTTTGCTTCTGGATTATAAACCGCCAAAGACTTCTTCTGCTTCTGCCACTTCAAATAATGTGCCAGGACTCGAATGGCCTCTTCCGGGTAATCAAAATTAGGCACCAAATAATCCGCCAAGACTTTTTTGCTAGCGCTAATAGCCAGCGCGCCCATAAAACTGGTAACTACCAATTTATCAGGATATTTCAAGCTATACTGGCCGATAATCTCGGCAATATTCTGGCTATCGGTGCCGCTTTGCGGCGTCAAAAGCACCAACAAGGCAGAAACGGCCGGTTCAGCTAATAATGCCTCCAGCGCCTGGCTATAACGTTCGCTCGTAGCATCCCCTAAAACATCCAAAGGATTGCGCGCATGACCGAAGCTCGGTAATATCTTCGCTATCTTCTTGGATACTGCCGGACTTAAATCCGGCAAAGCCAATCCTTGTTCGGCCGCCTCATCAGCGCTCAAAACTACCGGACCGCCGGCGTTAGAAATAATATGCAAGCCTGAGTTCTTTAAATCCAATGGTTTTTTTACTAAGCGCATCAAGTTAAACATTTCATTCAGATCGCGCAAAACAATTGCCCCGCTCCGCCCTAATGCCATAACGGTGATAGCGGCATCACCCGCCAAGCTTCCTGTATGGCTCTTGGCAGCAGAAATACCGGAACTGGTGCGACCAGCTTTCAAGATAGCTACCGGTTTTATCTTAGACAAACGAGAAACTAGATTCAGCCATTTAGAACCAGAGCTAATCTCTTCTAAATAGAGCACCACTAAATCAGTTTTCTGATCAGCGAGTAAATATTCGAAAAAATCAGTTTCATCCAAACCAGCCTTGTTGCCAAGACTGACAAAGAGAGAAAAGCCGATATTTTTGTTAGCGGTCCAATCTAATACAGCGCTGCCGATAGCTCCGGATTGCGACAAGAAGGCGATGTTATGGCCCTTCTTGATTTCCTCCTTTTGCATCTTGGCAAAAGTCAAATTCAAACGGGAGTTATAATTTATTAGCCCCAAACAATTAGGGCCCAAAATATTCAAATTATATTCCCGCGCCAAAGCCTTAATCTCCTTTTCCATTTTTTGACCAGCCGCACCAGCTTCGCCAAAGCCAGCCGAAATGATGATAACATTACGACAATCAGCCTGAGCGATTTTCTTTAATTCAGCTAAAACTAAGGGGGCCGGAATGACCACCACAGCTAAATCAACCTTACCGGCTAACTCCGAAATAGAGCTATAAGCCTGATAGCCTAAGATTTGGGATTCTTTCAAATTTATCGGATAGACATTTCCGGAAAAACCGGCTTGCTTCAGGTTGCTCAAAATCTGCCAACCTAGCTTGGCCGGATTAGAGGAGGCACCGATAATAGCGACTGATTTTGGCTCCAAAAATGAGCTGATTTGATTCATATTGACAAATATTATAAAATATGTTATTATAGGGTTATCATTAAAACCAGTTTTACCATGAAAAAAAGAGGAATAACCGGCGCCACAATCTGCTTGTTTTTAGCTGGCGCTATCCTGGGCGTTTTTCTCGGCCTTCTGACCGACAGCGTAATTTGGGGGATAACCTTAGCCATCCCCACCATCGCTTTTTTGATCATCAATGACCGGAACTTGAAAAAAAAGTTCCAGCAGGAAGAAAGTGAAATGATTAAATCTCATTTCGTCAATGGATCTTTCCTGCGCCAAGCGATGGCTGAATACGAATCGCTGATTGCCCGGAGTTAAAAGAAATTAATTTCACACGACTTTCCCTAAAAAGAAAGTCGTTTTTTTATACTTTCTTCTCCCTAAAAGCTAATAAAATCATAGCATCTAGCACCCAAAGGAGCAAGACAAGACTAATGTTAAGATAATTAACTACGCTCCAAGGTTTGATTATTTCCATCAAGGCAAAAAGCCCCAAAGCGCCGGAAAGGACATAAAAAAACTCCCAGCAAAACTGATGGAATTTAGAGCCGCTAATAAATTTTATCCGCTTATTTAACATACTCTTTTAATTTTTGGATCAAGCTTTTCCCCGTCAACTCCAATCGTAGCGACTTGATCTCGGCGCCGGTAAGGCCGTTCTCCGCTAAAAGGCCGGGAATAGAAATCATAAAATTAGATTTGCCTTTCTGCCGATAGACATCAGTCAAATCCATCTCCACCGTGGCTTGGCGCCAAATGCCCAGGCTGACCGGCGGCGTATAATCAGCAATAATATATTTTATCCGAGATAAATCCAGTTGGCTATCAACTTTTTTGACGTCCGGATTAAAGAGGGTCTTTTCCGAGAAAGAAAAAGTGCCGCTAGTTTCTACAACCACATCCGAACCGGAAAGGCTAACTTCATTAATCTCTTGGCTCTGGACAAAAGGCCACAAATACTGTTCATAGGTCTCATTTATATAAAAATCCTCATTATTCAAGCTAATAACGCCAACTCCAGCCGGATCAGCGGCTTTGACTTTTACAAAGCTGCCCTTAGTCCAGATATTAACACTCTGGGCTGGGCGATTATAGAGCCAAAGCCGGGAAATAAAAGCTAAATGGCTTTGGGTGCTTTTGATATTCTGGCTAAGCAAATCATCATTAGTTTTGACCTCCACCTTGTAAACTCCAGCGGTTAAATTATCTAAATTAATATTAATATTCCTCGATGGATTTAGCTTCCCATTGTCTTCTTTAATACCATCATCAGCCAAGTCATATTCCGCTACTGCCTGGCTGAGAGAATTATAGACATAAATCTTTACCGGATCGCCGTTCTGATCGGCATTCTGGTTCAAGTCTAAAAAATCAACGGAAAAATTTAGTGGCTCGTTATCAATATAAGAATAAAATTGGTAGGAACCGCGCAAGTCGGGCAAATTTTTAATATTGCTCTCGGCTTGATACCCCTCTAGCTTAAAAGGAAAGCTGTGTTGATAATTATAGAAGGCTAACTCATCCAACTGCGGCGGATTAGCTAAAAGCTCGGACACGCTTTTATACTTCTCTTCCTTCTGCAACAGCAGCAATCCGTTATCACTCCGGCTAGGCCATTGTTGCGCTAAGCGGTCGATGATAAAATTGCTGACCGGAGACAAGCGATAGTTCCGTAACACCGGGTCTACCATAACTCCAGCTTCAATAATCGGATATGACTCATAATCAAAGCCGCGATAGACAATGGTCATCTTAGCTGACTCAAAGCGCCGCGGGGTAAACAGAGAAAAATAAACCGGATCACCTATTATCCTCAAATCAGTGCTAGTGCTAATGACCCTATCCGCTGGGGTGAAGCTGCCGATGAATCCCTTGCCCCCTAGCCAATTATGGCCCGACTGATGAAAACTATAGGTCATATGGCCGCTCGGAACTAGCGCTAGCCAAACCAAAATCAGAGCCAAAAGGACCAGCCCTGACCAAAGACTCCAGCGAATTTTCTGCCGCCATGACCAATTTTTCATAAGGAAAAATAAGCTAAATATAACTCTATTATAGCAAAAAACAGCCTAACAAAAAAGCGCCTAAATCCAGGCGCCTTTTTGTTAATATCTTCAAATTATTGATAAATCTCTCTCTTTTTCTTGCCTTTGTAGCCAGTACCGGAGGGGATCAAACAACCGATGATGACATTTTCTTTTAAGCCCTCCAAGTAATCAACCTTGCCGGAGACAGCAGCTTCAATCAGAACGCGCGGGGTCTCTTGAAAGGAAGCGGCGGACAAGAAGCTGTCGGTAGAAAGTGAAGTCTTGGTGATGCCCAAGAGCAAGCGCTGGCCACTAGCTGGCTTTTTGGCTGTCTTGTTGGCTTCAGACAATACTTCTTCTTCCACAACCTCACCCGGAAGCAAAGTAGTATCGCCGGTCTCCTTAATCAAATAACGGGAGAACATCTGGCGCGCGATAATTTCCACGTGCTTGTCATTGAGCGGTTGGCCCTGGGAAGAATAAACGTATTGGATTTCTTTGATAATATATTTCTGGGTGATCAAGCGGCCGCAAAGCTCATATAGTTCTTTGAGGTTAAAGCTGCCTTCGGTCAAACGATCGCCTTTCTGGACGCGTTCGCCATCTTTGACCCAAATCATGGTACCGCGCGGAATTACAAACTCCTGAATGGCCTCTTCTTCCTTACCCTTTTCATCTTTGACGGTATAGCATAATTTCAAAACTTTATCCTGAGAGCTGTTAACCATGATTTCCTTGCCGTCCTTGTCCTTGATAACTTTCTGGCCGAATTCAATCTTGATCAAGCCATCAACATCAGCAATCAAAGCCTTCTTCTTCGGCGGTCGAGCTTCAAAGATTTCTTCCACGCGCGGCAAACCTTGGGTGATATCGTCAGCGCCGGCCACACCTCCAGTATGGAAGGTTCTCATGGTAAGCTGGGTGCCCGGCTCGCCAATGGATTGGGCAGCAATAATGCCGACGGTGGTTCCTAGTTTAACTGGCTTGTTATAAGCCAAGTCATAACCATAGCAATGAGCGCAAACGCCTTTATGCAATTTACAGCTCAAAACCGAGCGCAAACAAACTTCTTCAATATCCTTATCCTTAATCGTCTTGATCACATCGTCGTTAATCAGTTCCCCGGCCTGCAATAAGACCTTGCCCTTAGTATCAACTAAATCCTTGGCTAAGAAGCGGCCATTCATCTTCTTAAATAAATCATCGCCAACTTCAGCGCATTCTTTGCGGGTAAATACCAAGCCTTCGCTATCGCCGCAATCTTCTTCGGAAATAATGACATCCTGGGCCACGTCAACCAAACGACGGGTCAAGTAACCGGCGTTAGCCGTTCTTAACGCCGTATCAGACAAACCTTTTCTGGTAGCGTGAGTGGAGATAAAGTATTCCAAGACGCCGAAACCTTCTTTAAAGTTGCCTTTGACTGGCAATTCAATAATGGCGCCGGAAGGAGAGGTCACCAAACCTTTCATGCCTAAGATTTGAACCGGCTGAGACCAAGAACCGCGAGCACCAGACTCAATCATGGAATAGAGCGGCAAGACGTCAACCAAGCTCTTCTTACAAATATCAGCAATCTTTTCCTTGGCGTTAGTCCAAGTTTCAATCACCTTATTATAGCGCTCACTTTCGGTCAACAAGCCTTCTTCATATTGTTCTCTGATTTTTTCTACATCCTCATTCGCCTGGGTGATCAAAATATTCTTTTGCGGCAGATCCGGTAAATCACCGAAGCCCCAAGATAAGCCAGACTTAGTGATAAAGTCAAAGCTCTTATTCTTCAAGCTATCAATGAATTTGACGGTTTCATCTTCGCCATAAATCGCCAATGATTCACGAATCAAGGTCTTCAATTTACCCTTGCCCACAACTTCGTTGATAAAACGAAGCTTGGCCGGGATAATGGTGTTAAAGATGGCGCGGCCGACAGTAGTTCTCTCTAATTGGCCACCATTGATTTTGATTCTAATCGGTTCGTGTAAAGAAATGAATTTATGATCGTAGGCTAAAATAGCATCATCCTCACTAAAGAATGATTTCAATTCTTCATCTTTTTTGGTATTAAAATCAGCATCATTATAAGTGATATAGTAAGCACCCCAAACGATATCCTGTGACGGGGTCACGATCGGATCGCCGGTAGCCGGTTTCAATAAATTATGGCTAGACAACATGATATCACGGGCTTCAGCCACGGCTTCCTTGGTAAGCGGCACATGGACGGCCATTTGGTCACCATCAAAGTCGGCGTTAAAAGCGGTACAAACCAACGGATGAATCTGGATAGCCTTACCTTCGATCAATACCGGCTTGAAAGCCTGGATACCTAAACGATGCAAGGTCGGAGCGCGGTTCAATAAGACATAAGCACCTTTGACGATTTCTTCTAAGATATCCCAAACCTCGTCATGGCCAGCTTCAATATAACGCGAAGCGCTTCTGACATTATGGACAATTTCTCTCTTAATCAATTGGGAGATGATAAATGGCTTGAATAATTCCAGGGCCATGATCTTCGGCAAACCGCATTGATCCAAATTCAATTTCGGGTTAACCACGATAACGGAACGACCGGAATAATCCACGCGCTTACCCAATAAGTTCTGGCGGAAACGGCCCTGCTTACCCTTCAAAGTGTCAGCCAAAGATTTCAATTGTCTCTTCTGACCGGTTGAAGCGGTAACGGTCTTGGTATTGCGGGAGGAGTTATCCAACAAAGAATCAACAGCTTCCTGTAACATGCGTTTCTCGTTGCGGCAGATAACTTCCGGAGCGTTCAAATCGATCAATTGCTTTAAACGATTGTTGCGATTAATAACGCGGCGATACAGGTCGTTCAAATCAGAGGCGGCGAAACGACCGCCATCCAAAGCGACCATCGGGCGTAAATCTGGCGGAATTACCGGCAAAACGCCTAACACCATCCATTCCGGGCGGATATTATTATTTCTAAAATTCTTTAAAAGCTTCAAGCGCTTGATTAATTTTTCGCGCTTAGCTTCCTGAGCATCGGTCAATTTATCTTCTAGTTTGGCAATGCTCTTCTCTAAATTAATCTTAGACAAAAGCTTGCGCACGGCTTCAGCGCCGATGCCAGCCTCAAACAAATGGCCGAACTTCATGCTCAAGTTCTGATATTCCTGTTCAGTTAATATCAACAAAGGTTTTAGGTCTTTCAACTCTTTTTTAGCTTCTTCAAAATCGGTTTCCAATTTAGTCATCTTTTCTTCCTTGGCTTTCAAAGCCTGATCTTTGTCGGCCTTGTCTTTGGCATCCTTATATTCCCGATCGTAAGCGTCCTCAATATTCTTTTTCTTGCTCTTATATTCTCTTTTGATCTGATCCAAAGTCGCCTCTTTCAAGCCTTCGTCAACATCTGTAACGATAAAGTTAGCAAAATAAACCACCTTTTCTAAAGATTGGATGCTGAGATTAAGGATCAAGCCGATTTTAGAAGACAAGCCGCGCAAGAACCAAACATGGGTAGCCGGAACCTGCAAGGTAATATGTCCCATGCGTTCGCGGCGGATAACGCTGCGAGTTACTTCCACGCCGCATTTGTCGCAGACCACGCCTTTGTAACGGATCTTTTTATATTTACCGCAGGCGCACTCCCAGTCCTTGGTCGGACCAAAAATGCGTTCACAGAACAAACCATCGCGCTCCGGTTTCTGGGTGCGATAGTTAATGGTTTCCGGGCGAATAACTTCGCCATGGCTCCAAGCGGCAATTTCTTCCGGGGAGGCCAATTTGAGCCGAATGGCGTCGAAGTCGCTAGTTCTGATAGGATTAAGCATATATTTGATAGAAATTAATTAATATAATAGGAATTATTCTTCATTGCTCTTAATCGTCAGACCGGACAAATCTTCAACTCCTGGCTCTTTCTCGGTCATGGCTTTATATTCCTCGGCTAAATCGGCAGCTGGTTCGACGACGGCAGCCGCATTATTCTTGTCATATTGATTCTCCGCTGCAATCAGCTCTTCTTCGCTCAAGCGCGGGGTACCGCCCAAGAGCTCCACATTCAAGCATAAACCTTTTAACTCGGAGACTAAAACGTTAAATGATTCTGGGACGTTCTGTTTCTGGATCTCTTCACCTTTGATGATGGCCTCATAAGCCTTGCTCCGACCGGTAACGTCATCGGATTTAATGGTCAAAATTTCCTGCAAGGTATGAGCAGCGCCATAACCTTCCAAAGCCCAAACTTCCATTTCACCGAATCTCTGGCCACCGAATTGAGCTTTACCGCCCAAAGGCTGCTGGGTGATCAAGGAGTAAGGACCGATGGAACGCTGGTGGATCTTGTCTTCCACCATGTGGTTCAATTTCAACATGTATTTGATACCAACCGTAATAGCGTGATCATAAGCTTCGCCATTCTTGCCATCATGTAATTTGACCTTGCCATTTTCCGGCAAACCGGCGCGCTTTAATTCATTCTTAATATCATCTTCATGCAAGCCATTCAAAGCCGGAGTAGCGACGCGATAGCCTAAGCGCTTAGCGGCAAAGCCCATATGAGTCTCGAGCAATTGGCCCAGGTTCATACGAGAGATAATACCTAAAGGTGATAAAATGATATCAACCGGAGTGCCATCTTCCATGTAAGGCATATCTTCCACCGGAACGATCTTGGAAATAACACCCTTATTACCATGGCGGCCGGACATCTTGTCACCGACTTGGATCTTGCGCAGATTAGCGACGGAAACCTGGATGGATTTCAAGACGCCGGTAGACAGCTTGTCGCCTTCTTCGCGGGAAAAAATCTTGACGTCAACCACTTTGCCGTGCTCGCCGTGCTCTAAGTAGAGGGAAGAATCGCGGACATCCTTGGCTTTTTCGCCGAAAATGGCGCGTAATAATTTTTCTTCAGCGCTTAACTTAGTCTCGCCCTTCGGGGTAATCTTGCCGACCAAGATGTCACCAGAAGAAACTTCGGCGCCGATTCTGATAATGCCGTCTTCATCCAAATTCTTCAATTTTTCTTCTGAGATGTTCGGGATATCATTGGTGATAATTTCCGGGCCCAGCTTGGTATCACGGACATCGATTGTATAGTTCTCAATGTGAACGGAAGAATAGACATCTTCTTTAACCAAACGTTCCGAAATAATGACCGCATCTTCGTAGTTATAACCTTCCCAAGTCATAAAAGCGACCAAGACGTTGCGGCCTAAAGCCAACTCGCCATTGTCAATCGCCGGACCATCAGTCATAACCTGACCCTTTTTGACTTTCTCGCCTACGTCAACAAGCGGATGCTGGTTAATACAGGTCAGGGAGTTGGAACGTAAAAACTTATTCAAATTATAGTGGTTGATCTTGCCTTTCTTGTTTTCCACTTCAATCATGCCAGCATCAACTTTGATAACCGTACCTTCTTCTTCGGCCAAAACCACGTGGCCGCTGTCGCGCGCGGCACGAGCCTCAACGCCAGTACCCACAATCGGGGCCTCGCTCTTAATCAACGGGACAGCTTGACGTTGCATGTTAGTACCCATCAAGGAGCGTTGACCATCATTGTGTTCCATGAACGGAATCAAGGAGGTGGCAATGGAAATAATCTGGTTAGCGGCGACGCCGACCAAATCAATATTTTCCACATCTTCAGTAGCCGGCTTACCATACTTTCTGACATCAAAACGGCTCACCAAAAAATTACCATCCTTGTCCATCGGGATAGTGGCGTCAGCCGTGATATATTTTTCTTCTTCAAAAGCATCTAAATAGATAATCTCATTAGTCACGGTGTGCTTGCCCTTCTCGTGCTTGACCTTACGGTATGAAGTTTCCAAAAAGCCATAGCTATTTAATTTAGAATAGCTGGCTAAGTGGCCGACCAAACCGATATTCGGACCTTCCGGAGTAGCAATCGGACAAATGCGGCCATAGTGGGTAGTGTGCACATCGCGGACATCAAAACCGGCGCGTTCCCTGGTCAAACCGCCCGGGCCCATAGCTGACAAGCGACGCTTGTGCTCCAACTCAGCCAACGGATTAGTCTGATCCATGAATTGGGACAACTGAGAGGACATGAAAAATTCCTTGACCACGCCAATCACCGGACGAGCATTGATTAATTTATTCGGGGTCAAAGAGCTGATATCAGAAGTACTCATCTTGTCCTTGATGATTCTCTCCATACGAGCCAAGCCGACGCGGAAACGATTCTGGATCAAACCGCCGATAGCGCGGACGCGGCGATTGCCCAAATGATCAATATCATCCTCTTCACCTTTAGTAATATTTAATTTGATAACTTCGCGCACGATATTAACTAAATCTTCGCGGCGCAAAATTCTGTTCTCCTTGTTAATCACCAAATCTTCACCAAAACGGCGGTTCAATTTGTAGCGACCAACGCGGCCGAAATCATAACGATCAAAACGGAAGAACATGGAATGGATCAAAGAACGGGCATTATCAGCGGTAGCCAAATCGCCCGGACGAATGCGGCGATAGACTTCCTGCAAACCTTCAGCTTCGTCGTGAGAAGCATCTTTAGCAATAGTAGCTTCAATATAGCTAGGCTCATCAGCCTCTTTAACATTATCAACATCCTTAAAGAGCTTCTTGATTTCTTCATCGGCCACAATACCAAAAGCCCGCATCAAAGAAGTCACAGCGACTTTTCTCTTGCGGTCAATTCTGACCCAGATAACCTTGTTCGGGTCAGTTTCAATTTCCAGCCAAGCACCGCGATTCGGGATAATCTTGGCACCATAGTATTTCTTGCCTTTAATGAAGTCGGAAGTGAACATGACGCCGGCAGAACGGATGAGCTGGGATACAACGACTCTTTCAATGCCATTGATAATAAAAGTGCCCTTGTCGGTCATCAAAGGAAAATCACCCAAGAAAACTTCTTGTTTGATTTTTTGGCCGGTTCGTTTGTTGAGTAGAGTAGTTTTGACGCGCAGCGGAGCCTCATAGGTAATATTCTTGGCACGGCTTTCCACTTCGGTAAATTTCGGCTTATCCAAATAATAGTCTTCAAAATACAATTCCAAGTCACGGTTGTTAAAATCAGTAATCGGAGAAATCTCATCAAATAATTCCGCTAGACCTTCTTCCAGGAACCAGCGATACGAATCCTTTTGGATCTCGATTAAGTCGGGCATCGGCATGGACTCGGTGGAGTCGGCAAAATAGCGACGCTCTTCCAACTTAGTCAAAGACTTGGAGCTTGTAGTAGCCATATTTTGATATAGCCGCCCCCTCCCTACAATAATCATAGGCGAGCGGGTAGCAATTAGTTTATGTAAAAAAGTAAAAAATGAAACGAGGGTAAGGCGAAAATTATCGCCGACAACAAAAAAATCCCAACACCAATCAGGGCTTGAGTTTAAACAGCTTTGATTATTTAAATAGAATTAGTCACTTTTAAAAAATTAATTGTTTAAAAGTATACTTAATAGTATTATATTCCTTGATTTTTGTCAATACACAAGTTATCCACAATAATCTAAAGGCGTAATAATTCCTCCCGAGCGACCTTCCGGTCGTCCCAGGGCATTTTAGCTCCTTTTGCCAGGCAAATCGCTTGTTCACTACCCTTCCCGGTCAAAAGGACAATATCGCCAGCTTCGGCTAGGCTAAAAGCCTTGATAATGGCCTCACGGCGATCCAATATCTTAAAAAGATCCCTCTTTACCACCTTCCCGGCCTTTTCAGCCCCCAAACTGACCTCCTCCATAATAACCAGGGGGTCTTCGTCGTAAGGATCTTCATTCGTAATAATCACAATATCAGCCTGGGTCCCAGCAATTTCTCCCAAAATCGGGCGGCGACTCTTGTCACGACCGCCGCCAGCCGAACCTAAAACATGGATTATCTTCTGATGCGGTACCAGCTTGATCGCCTCATATAATTTATTAACAGCCTTGGGCTCGAAAGCATAATCAACCACCACGGTAAAATTCTGGCCCTCGCTGATCATTTCCAGGCGGCCGGTAATGCCTTTAATATTTTCTAATCCTTGTTTAATCTGTTTTAATGTCATCCCCTGGCTCAAGCCGGCAGTCACAGCATTCATGGAATTAACAGCGCTGAAGTCTCCCAAAAGACGCAAATTAATTTTAATATTCTTATCCCTCTCTGCCGGGGCCAGAGAAAAATCAGCCGGCAACCAAACTTCAAAAGACGTTCCTTGGCCCGAAACTACAATATTGCCGCCCTTGATAATTTCCACTGTCTGCTTGATTTCTTGATTATAAGTTAAGTCTTCGGATTGATCGCGGTACAAGCCACAAGTATAACCGATTTTTTCTTCCGCCCAGAAACCCAAAAAATAATTAGCTTCAGCGTCGTCGTAATTGGCGATGATAGTTTTCTTGACCCGATTATAATTTAATTTTTTCAATTGAGTTTTGGGTTGATGCACTATCTTGTAGTCATCCACATACTTAGTCTTGCCCCGCTTCAAATGAGCGAACAACTGCCCTTTGGCCAGCTTATAATTTTCAAAGCTACCATGGGATTCAATATGTTCAGGATAGAGACCGGTAAAGATAACAACATCATAATTAATGAAGCGATGGCGGAACTGCCTGATGCCCTCAGAGGTCGTTTCAATAATGGCATATTGGCATTTGTTATCCACCATTTGGCGCAAGATCCGTTGGGTGAAAAAACGCCCAATCATGGTCATTTTCTTGTCATTCAGCCATTCTTTCTGGCCGTTGTTAAACATGGCCGTGGAAGTATAACCCACCTTGTAGCCGGCGGCTTCTAAAGTTTTAGCAATCAAAAAGACACTGGAAGTTTTTCCGGTAGTGCCAGTTACGCCGATAACTATCAAACGCTCGCTTGGATGGCGATAGATAACTGCTCCCAACCAATTGAGACAAAAATGATAAAGCGGCTGTAGGCGGGAAAAGAATTTAGCCGGCAAGAAGCGCTTGATTAAATGTAATATTTTATCCATGGAATTAATCTTTATTTTGAGAAAAACATCCCCTCATCCTCATCGTCTGAAAAAGCTCGAAGCGATGCTGGTTTAGATTCTTTCGGTTCGGCTGGAGTCGCAGCTGATTCCTCTGCCTTAATCTCCTCTGGCTCAAATTCTTCCGACTCAAAAGCCAAAGTTCCATCATCGCCCTCATCTTCGGAGTCAAGATAAGAATCCGGCGCGGTCGCATCAGCTTTGCTGTGCAGGGGCATGCCAGCCGTACCTGAAGTAATCTGATTAGCATACTGCTCCTTGGAAACTAAAACTTCCCGCGGCTTGGCGCCGTTTGAAGGACCGATAATGCCAGCCTCTTCTAGACCGTCTAAAATACTAGCGGCGCGGCCATAGCCGATACGCAAACGGCGTTGCAATAAAGAAGTAGAAGCCCGGCCCATATTGATAACTATTTCCTTAGCCTCGGCTGATAATTCATCTTCGTCACCAAAAGTTCCGTCTAAACCGACACCGGCAACACCAGAAACTTTCTGGCGCTCAGTAATACCTTCGATATATTCAGCCTCGCCTGATTTTTCCTTGATATAAGAAGTGATACGATTAATTTCGTCATCGCTCAAAAAAGCGCCCTGCAAACGTTTTGGCTTGGCCATTTCGGCGGAATTAAACAACATGTCCCCCTTGCCCAATAATTTTTCGGCGCCGGAGCAATCCAAAATAGTCTTAGAATCAATAGCGGAAGCGACCGAGAAAGCAATGCGGGCCGGGATGTTAGCTTTAATCAAACCAGTGATGAC
>JAKLGM010000005.1 GCA_022710685.1 Patescibacteria group bacterium
TGGGGGAAGGGGAAGAGAAGGAGAAATACCAAAAGTATATTGCCCAAAATAATTTAAATAATGTTTTGCTTTTTGGCGCCGTGCCCCATGAGTCAATGGGAGAGATCTATGGCCGGTCTCAGTTAGTCTTTTTCCCTTCCACCTTACCCGAGCCTTTCAGCCGGATGATTATCGAAGGTCTAGCTTTCTCTCTGCCAGTGGTAGCTTCTAATATCGGTGGTAATGCCGAAGCGATTACCGACGGCCAGAATGGTTTATTATTTGAAGTCCAAAATTTGCTCGCCGCTAAGGGAAAAATTATGTCCCTGCTGGATAATCCTGAAAAGTTAACAGCCTTAAAGCAAGGGGCCTATGAGCGCTCTTTGGATTTTACCGAAGATAAGATTATTACTCAGATTGAAGCTGCTTTAATCAAGGCTAAAAATAATTATGTTGCCTAAGATCCTGACAATCATTTTGAATTATAAAAATTACGAGGATACCAAGGAATGCTTAGAGTCTTTACTGTTAGTAAATTATTCTAATTTAAAAGTAGCGGTCGTGGACAATTGTTCTGGCGATGGTTCAGCTGACAAATTGGCGCAAGAGTTTCCTAGTTTTGATCATTTAAGCTTGACCGAAAACTATGGTTTTTCTGGAGGCAATAATCGAGCGATTGAAAAGTACTTGCAAGATGATTTTGACTATCTTTTCCTTTTGAACAATGATACTAAAGTGGAAAAGGATATTTTTGCCAATTTTTCTCAGGCTATAGAAGGATTAAAGGAATATGATGTTTTTCAGGCTAAGATGCTATATTATTATGACCCTAAATTGATTGATTCGGCCGGCATTGATTATGCTTATAATTCGCTCGCTTTTAATCGCGGCGCTTTTGCTCTGGCGGAAAAATTTACCGCCGTCCAAGAGGTCTTTGGCGCCTGCGCCGGCGCCGCTTTCTATAGTTTTCGAGCGGTCAAGGCCATCTGGCAAGCGGACGGAGAATTTTTTGACAATGACTTTTTTGCTTATTGGGAAGATGCTGATTTATCTTTCCGTTTGCGTTGGCGTGGTTTCCGTATCGCCTATTTGCCGACGGTAACGGTTCTACATAAGCGGGGAAGAACCGCCAGCAAAAAGCTGATTGGCCAGCGCCGTTGGACCGGGCGGAATAATCTCTATGTGTTGTTCAAAAATTTGCCCAATCGTTTTATTTTCTTCTATTCTCCTTTTATTATTCTGGGTCAGCTCGGTTTTTTGTTAAATAGTCTATTGCAAGGGCCGAAAGCTTTCGCCGCGGCTTTTCAAGGGAAGGTAGAAGCTTTTAGAAATATTGGCCTGATGCTAGAAAAGAGGAGCCGGATAGCTAAAGACCCGGCGACTTGGAGCAGTATCAAAAAATTTTTGGTTTGGCGTTTCCGCCCCTAATTATATGAAAGATTATAAAAATCCAATTTGGAGGATTGTCGCCAGTATCATTGATGCCTTAGGAGTTTTATTTTTTTCTCCTTTTCAGTCGCGGCCGAGCCTTGAAGCTCAAGATATCAAGCGTATTCTGATTTTGAAATTTGATAGGATTGGCGATTCTTTTTTGTCTTTGCCGACTATTTCAGGTTTGCGTCAAATTTTTCCTCGGGCCGAGGTCGTTGTTGCCGTTGCTCCCTGGAATCAAGAAGTGTTTTTGGGGCAGCCGGCTATTGATAGGCAAATAGTTGTGGCTGATTTGCCCGATGTCCATAAGTCGGGAGTATTATCATTCTTTAAGTTTGGCCATATAAGCAGGCTTAAACGTCTAATCAAAGAATATCGGCCCGAGATGGTAGTTGATTTACAAATGTCCCCCATGAACGCCTTAGCGGCTTATCAGAGTCGAGTTAAATATCGTCTAGGCTACCGTCCTAAAATTTTAAGTTGGCTTTTTAATATTACTGCTAACTATGAGCGGACCTTGCCGCAAGCCGAAATTTATTTTTCTTTAGCCCGTAGGCTCGGTTTTAACGATAGTTTGCCCAAAGCTCAGATATATCCAAGTCTGGCTGACCATGCTAGCGCTGCCGCTTTGGCCTCTCCTGGGCATTATGCTGTCTTTCATTTGGGGGTGGGTCGGAGCTACCGCCAATGGCCGGTAGCTAATTTTTCCGCCCTGGCTAATTTGATGCTGGCGGCCGACAAAGATGTAAGAATTGTTGTTATTGGCCATGAGAGTGATAAAAAATTACTATTTGATTTCAAGAGTCAGATTAATAATCAAGATCGCCTAGTTGATTTGATCGGCCAAACTTCGCTGGGCGCCACTTTTGAAATATTGAGTTTAGCGCGGCTTTTCGTCGGTAATGAATCTGGCCCGGGCCATTTAGCCGCTAGCTTAAATATTCCAGTTTTTTCGTTAATGAGCCCCTGGAGCGGCGTGGAGCGTTGGCAGGCACGCGGCCAGAAGGTTACTATTTTTTATAAGTCAGCCCACAAATGCCGCGGCCCCAAGTGTCGGGAAATCCCTTGTCCTAATATGGCAGCTATTACTGTCGATGAAGTCTGGGCTAAGGTCAAAAATATTATATGAAAATACTCCAAGTCAACAAATTATACTGGCCGCATTTAGGTGGCATTGAAACAGTGGTGCGGGATATCGCTGAATATTTAGCTCAGACTGATTCAATTCAATCAGATGTTTTGGTCTGCCAGGAAAAAGGGCAGAGGGCAGCTGATGATATAAATGGCGTCAGAGTCTACCGCGCTGCTAGTTGGGGTAGGTTGCTGAGCCTGCCTTTATCTTTTGATTTTTTCTTTTTGTTTAGAAAGTTAGTACCGCAATATGATATTATATTAATTCACCAGCCCTTTCCGTTGGCCTCTCTGGCTCGTTTCTTCTTCGCCCCAAAAAAGAAAGTAGCGGTCTGGTATCATAGCGATATTATCAGGCAGAAATTTTTCCGTCTCTTCTTCTATCCCTTCCTTTATCTAGACCTAAAAGCCGCATCAGTGATTTTTGTTTCCAGCCGGCGCTTAGCTGAGAATTCGCCTCTGTTGAAAAAGTTTGTTGATAAGTGTCAGGTAGTTCCTTTTGGCGTGAAGCTAGCGGAATATGAGGTTGATAACCGTTCTAGGGTGGCTGACCTGCATGCCCGCTATGGCCGCTTCGCTTTGGCTGCCGGTCGCTTGGTTTACTACAAGGGTTTTGAATATCTGGTTAAGGCTATGGCTGACACCAAGGCTAACTTGCTAATAGTTGGCGCTGGGCCATTAGAGGCTAGGTTGCGCCAATTGATTAAAGAAAATAATTTGGGTGATAGGGTGTTTCTTTTGACTGAAAGGGTTGAGAGTCTGATTCCATATTACCAAGCTTGTGAATTCTTAATCCTGCCTTCCATCGCCCGGAGTGAGGCGTTTGGTCTGGTCCAAATTGAGGCTCTGACTTGTGGCAAACCGGTGATTAACACTAATTTACCCACCGGGGTGCCAGAAGTGAGCTTGGATAGGGAGACTGGCCTGACGGTCCCTGTGGCCGATTCTAGAGCCCTAGGAGAGGCGATTAATGAGCTTTGGCAGAATGATAGCCTGAGATTGGAGATGGGGCTAAAAGCTAAGGAAAGAGCCACACAGGTCTTTGATTTAGATCAGTTTAACCAGCAGGTCAAGGAAGTGCTAGAAAAGATGCTTTAGAAAATGAAATAAAAAAGAGGCGCTCTGAGGCGCTTCTTTTGCTATATATTTTTATCTCCCTTGATAGGCGATGATAGTTTTGACTGTCTTTAACAATATGGTGACGTCCAAATAGATGGAGCGGTTCTTGATATAGAATAAATCATGCTGCAATTTCTTGAAGGTGTCAAGCGGCAGGGGTGAGTGGTATTCGCCGGATATCTGATCCCAGCCGGTGATGCCAGGTTTGACTAAGGTGCGGATATCAAAGAAGTTCACTTGTTGTTTTAACTCCACCACCAATTCCGGTCTTTCTGGCCGCGGACCGACAAAACTCATTTGGCCCTTGATGATATTAATCAATTGCGGCAGCTCATCAATTCTGGTCTGGCGTAATATCTTGCCGCTCCAGGTGATGCGAGAATCGTTCTTGACGGTCATGGTTTGCTGGTTGTCCTTAGTTTTCATGGTGCGGAATTTGTACATCTTGAAGGGAATATTATTCTTGCCCAGTCTTATCTGGCTGAAGAATACCGGCCCCGGGCTATTAATTTTAATACTCAAAGCAATCAAGGGCCAGAGCGGGGAAGTAATTATGAGGCCAAAGACGGAGATCAGGATATCAACTAACCTTTTCGTGTATTCAAAGAATTTCTTGTCCGCTAAATCTAGATTTTCCAAGAACCAAGCTTGGCCGATTATTTCCAAAGGGACACGACCAGTAATTTTCTCATAGAAGTTGGGCAGGGTGGTATAGCTGATACCTAGAGGCAGGCAGTTGAACAGCTGGCGCTGGACGCTGGAATCGGCACTGACGTTTTTAGCCAGAATAATATTATTTATCTTATACTTAGAAGTTAATTCTTCCAGGTTGTCGTTTTCATCAAATATTTCCAAGAGTCCTCGGAGTCTGGGATCAATTTGTTCGCCGGCACCCAGGACGATGAATTTGGGGTCAAAGCCCATATGGGGGCTGTTCTTGAATTCATTAATCAGTTCCAGGAGGTGAGGGTGGTAGCCGATGAAGGCCAGGTTATTTTTGGGCAGGCGGTTTTTCAAGAGATAGGCGAAGAGGAAGCGCCAGCTCAAGAAGAAGGCTGAGAAGACGCCGGCAAAGATAACTAGGTTGGTTTTAGGGGAGATGTTCTGATGCGGGGAAAGATAGAAAAAGACTACTGACAGGGTCAGGGCAATAACTAAGCTTTTGAGGTAGCTTTCCAAGAAGCGGCCGCGATGGGCAAAACGTTTCAGGTCGTAGAGACTACCGATGTAGAAGGCCAAAATCCAGATCAGGAAGACCCCTAAAAAAGCTCGGCTATTCTGGAGCCAGAGTTCGCCACTCGGGTGCTGGAGGTAGCGCAAATAGAGGGCGATATAGAGGGCCAGGTAAAAGAAGGCGATATCGCCTAAAAGCAAGGTAATTTGTTTTAATTTGGACTTTAACATATAATACTAGTATATCAATTTAATACTTAAAATCAAGCCGATTATGAAGCCAAAAATTTATTTGACTATTTTGAAGTTCGGGCTTTTAGCCGTTCCCTTTACCTTCTTGCTGGTCTTTCCCAGCCTGCTTTTCCCTTATATTACCTCTAAGCAGTTGACCTTCAATATCTTAATGGAAGTATTAGCGGCCATTTGGATCGTTTTCATCATCAAATATCCGGAGTATCGCCTAAAAAAGAACTGGTTGACCTGGGGGATTGTCGCCTACTTTATCGCTATCGGCCTTTCCTGTCTAGTCGGAGTGGATTTCAATCTAAGTTTCTGGGGTAATGCCGAAAGAATGCTTGGCTTGTTCCATCTGACTCATTTCTTGCTCTTCTATCTTATCCTGATAACAGTCATGCGGACGCCGCGGGATTGGAATCATTTCTTTGATGTTTCAATCGTCGTGTCGGTTCTAATAGTGCTCCATGGTTTAGCTAATAATTATCCGGCAGCAACTATCGGCAATGCCGCCTATGTCGCTGGTTTGATGATTTTCAATATTGCTTTTGCAGTCTGGCGCTTAATATCCTGTAAAGAATGGTACGGCAAGGTGTTGTTTAGCTTGGCCCTAGTTTTACTCTTGATCGGCTTTATCAGGGCTGATATTTCCGGCGCTTACGCCGGTTTGGTAATTGGGGCTATTTCGGCTGGGGTGATTTATTTTCTGGTTCAGAACAAGAAGAAGGGGAAGATCGTTGGTTTAAGCGTCGTTGGCAGTCTGGTACTATTGTTAGTATTGCTTTTTGCCTTTAAGTCTAGTCCGGTTTTTGACAATAGTTTTCTGGGTAAGGCTCTTAGAGATTTTTCTGCTAACAATCCGACTCTAAATACCAGGCTTTTGTCTTGGAAGGCTGCTTACCAGGATTTTTCTCATCATCCCATATTAGGCACCGGCCATGGCAACTACGCTGTCACTTTTGACAAATATCTGACTACTGAGTTTTTCCGTTTTTCTCCTAATGAAACTTATTTTGATCGAGCGCATAATAATCTGATTGATATTGTTTCCACCACCGGCATCATCGGACTTTTGACTTATATAGCTATCTTTGCCGCTGTGGTCTATTATCTCCGCCGAGCTTTCAAAGAAAAGAAGGTTAATCCTTGGCAACTGGCAGTTTTGGGTGGATTGTTTATTGCTTACTTTGTCCAAAATCTAGCGGTTTTTGATTCACTTGTCACTTATGTTTCGCTTTTTGCTTTGTTGGCTTTTGTTTACTATTTATCCCAGTCTCAGCCGGAAGTGAAAAATGAAACTTCTTTGGCTAAAAGCAAGGAAGTTCTGCTTCTGATTGGATTATTGCTTCTGGCCCTGATTTTTACCGCTCGCTTTAACCTGCGCGGTTTCCAGATGTTGAGCGGGGCTATCAAGGGTTATTCTTATGTGGCAAGTGGTTATATCACCGATGGGGTGAACTATTACAAAACTGTCTTTGCATCCGAGGTGGGTTATAATCGGGATAGTCGTTCTTCTTTGGTTAATTTGTTAATTTCCAATCCTCAAGCATTGATGTCGCTGCCTCCGACCGAAGCTCGGGCCAATCTCGCTTATGCCGTTGAGTTGGCACAAAAGAATATCGCCTATAATCCAAACGACAGCATGTTGGAAGCCCAGTTAGCCAAGATTGCCGATGTCGCCGCTCGTTTCAATTACCAGGATATGGAGAAGTTTAATTATTATTCCGCCGAAGCGGTTACTTCCATTGATTATTCCATCGCCGCCAGTCCGGGTCGCTATCCGCTTTATTTCACTAAGGCCGATATCCACATGACTAGAGGCGAGTTATCGGAATCGATTGCTGCTATCAAAAAAGCTTTAGAGCTAAGATCAGACTTTGCTCCGGGCTATTGTCAGCTCGCTAAAGTCTATTACTTCTTTGAGGATTATGACAATGCTTATTTAGCGGCCGGGGAGTGCGCTCAGCGGGGGCAAGTCGGACTTTTGACTCCGCGCGAACTCGTAACCAAGTCGGCTAAATATTATTTAGATAAAGGCGATGAGGTCACTTTGAAGATTCTGCAAGATTATTTAGCAGCTTCAGAACCGCAGGTGGAATAGTCTTTTAATCGAGCTGGAGGTAAAATAGAATTAAAATAGAAAAACTGCCATTTATCGTGGCAGTTTTTTGTTTTTTACTAGAGCGAAAATTGAGCCATTCTTTAAACTGGCTTGATGGTGCTTTTGCTATGATGGAAGGGAAATAACAGCCATCTAAGTAGCGCGCGCTGGGATGACTAAAAAATTATGAAAAAAATAAAATTATGGGGGCAGAAATTAATAAGATTCTGCTCCCGGCATTTAATGTTGGTTTTCGGTATTTTAATATCGTTGTTGATTTTGTTTTTCTTTTATAGAGCTTTTCTTTTTGGTTCTTTGTGGTTGCGGCTACCAAGCCGATGGCAGGCGCAGATAGCTCTAAATCGTTTAGGCTTGTCAGCCTATAATGACCCGATTTGCCATGAAAAATGCTTCATTTCCCGGGAGATATATAAGAAGGTGGTAGCGGCTAATTTAGATGACGAGAGTGTTGAGGCGGCGGTGCAAAAGTTGATTTTGGCCGAAGATAATAATCTAATCTTTCGGCTGGAGTTAGTGGAGGCGGTAGCCCTGTCTAAACAAGGGGTATTTCCGGATTATCTTAGAAACTATCTAGAAGCTGGTTCTAATTTGGAATTAAAAGATCAAATTCAGGAATTATTTGTTCCAGGCGGGATAGGTTTAGACGAATTGCGCCGTCGTGCCAGCAGCGGCTTGAGAGAAGATAGAATAGCAGCGCTTGAATTAATGGCATCAAACTCTGACAGTGCATTGGCTGGGTTTTATTTGGAGTTAATCACTACTGATCCGGATGTCTTGGTTAAGGGTGCGGCCTTGAGAGCTTTGAGTAATTTGTCCGTTGATCCTGATTGGTCTGATGACAATTTTTTGACTCAATTAGAATCTGTCACGTTAGATCCGGCTACTAATCAATATTTACGTCGTGATTTGGTAATGCTTTGGAGTGATTATTTAGCGGAGAAGGAAGATTGGGCCAGCCAAGTAATCTTGTCTGTTTATGAAGATGAAAAATTTGATAAGTTCAGCCGCTTGTTTGCGGCTGATATTCTTAATCGCCAGAGTTCCAATAATTATCCTAAGCCGGAAATTGGCGCGGCTGAATGGCAGGAATATCGCAATCACAACGTGCTCTGGGAAAATAATTGATCAGGGATTAACCGCTGAAGCAGCGGTTATGATTTATAATAGTAAAATAAGTTGAAGATTATGAAGAAAAAAAATGTTTGGTTGATGATTGGCGGTTTATTTTTATCTTCTTTTATGTTTTTTATACCGCCGGCAAGAGCTATGCCTCTCGGCACATTACTTTATCGGACCTCTTGGCGTAATAATGCTTACGGCTATAGCAGTAAAGACTTATTATTAATTGACAAGAAGGGAATGATCACCGATTTATATACTGGTCACGCCGGAATCTATGTGGGGCAGGAGGGTGGTGTTGATTATGTGGTTGAGGCTTTGCCGGATGGGCTGGTAAAGGTTCCGGCTAAATATTTTGTTAATACTAGGGCGGGGGAAAAGTTGATTGGGGCCAGAATCCCTAAAGATTTAAGTGAAGAACAGCGAGAAAAAATTGTAATATTAGCCAAGAATATTGCCAAGAGTCACATGAAATATGATTTCAATTTTAGCCAACAGAAAGGCCCGGGGAGCGGTGAGTGGACTTGTGTCGGTTTTACGGAAAAGCTTTATGAAAGTGCCAATATTCCTAATCCAAACAATCTGGCCGATTTAGTTTATAATCCGGATGAATATGCTGTTGATATTACGCCTGATGGTTTTGATAATTATAGCACCTATAATTCTGAGGGGGATTGTTTTTCCACTAGTCGGGAATTTTCTAAGATTAATCGTCGTCCGAATCTTCGTTTACCCGCTCCGGAATTTATTGGCTATGATGCCGGCCGAGAAAACGGCGTTGATCGTTATTTCTTCATTCCGCATACCCAGTTTTTGCAACCTATACTGGAAGATGTGCTGGTGGATATTGATTTAGAAAGTGATTTTGACGATGAGACGATTCGGGGAAAAGTGCCGCAGTTATCTTTAATGTTTAATTGGACTTTCATTAACAATCCTAAGTCCACCTTGCGTCAATTAGCAATTAGAGCCAAAGATGCTGTTAAGTCTTGGTTTCGACCGAAAGAAACTGAGGTTGAGGTTATCGCTTCGGATAAAAAGACAACCACAGCGACCAAGGAGACTACTACAGCTTCTAAGGCAAAAAGCGCTAGTACTAAAAAAACAGCGGTCAAGAAAGCTACAACCGCCAAAACAACAACTAAGAAGGTTGCTGCTGCTAGCCCAGCTAGTGTTGTTGCTAAAAATAATACCGTTGCTGGAGCTCAGGCTAAAAAAGAGACTGCCGTCGTTACTGCTCCGGCATCTAAGGTGACAACTAAAAAAAACTCGGATGTCTCACCTCGTTTAAGCATAAAGACTCCAGCTTCAATTACGCCTGCTGCGAAAATAGACCCGGTAGTCAATAATTATAATACCACTGTTGTTAACAACACCCCCGATGTTAAAAGGATTATATTAATCGCTAGAGTCGGATCGGATTGGATGGAGTTATATAATCCTAATGACGAAGCCATAGATTTGGCCGACGAAGGGTATCGTTTAGAGAAGACCAAGGCGGCAGCTGATCCCGGGATTATGATCCGTTTTGGCAATACGGCTGACGGTAGTTATCCGGGCGGTACTGAAATTGATGCGCATGGTTCGTACCTGATTGCCTCAGAGAAATCAGAGGCCGATATTCAGGATAATGCCCAGGCTATCGTTGTTAATAGCAATTTTACCTGGAATTTTTCTGGTTACACCATATATTTGGGCGCCGGAGCTATTAGTAGCGATAGCGATAGTGATATTTTAGATAAGATCGGCTTCGGCTCCGATTCTAATTATTACGAGGGCTCTCCGGCTCCAGCATTGTCAGCAAATGGCGTTTTGATTCGTAAGGCCAGCGCTAATTCTTCGCTTTTCACTTTAGACAACAGTGAAATCAATGCCGGGCATGGCTATGATAGCCAAAATAATAGTTTTGATTTTCTCCTCCTAGCACCAGAGGAGCCGGAGGTAGATCCAGTTGACGCTCCGAATTCAGAAGACGACGGCGTCGCCACTTCTTCCGACCCGATAGCTACTTCTTCTGATCCAATATTAGTTGAGACTCCGAAAATTGTCATTGCCCGCATTGGAGCTACTGGAGATGATGACTGGATTGATTTGTATAATTCCAGCCCGGAAGATTTTGACCTAGCTTTAAATAATTATCGTCTAGAAAAAACTAAGACCGCCAGTGATCCGGCAATCATTATCAGGGTTGGTAATGAAAATGACGGAACCTATCCGGGCGGGACAATTATCCCGGCCCAAAATTATTATCGTTTAGTTCGGGATGATGCTTCGGCTGATTTGTTAGCAACGGCTGATGCTGTTGCGAGTGGCAATAATTTTACCTTTGATGGTTCTGGCTATACTATTTATCTCGGCTCAGACAGTATCAGCGCTCCGGATGATATTGATATAATTGACGCGGTTGGTTTCGGTCCGGATGCTAATTATTATGAGGGCCCAGCTCCAGCATCGGAAATCACCATTGACGGAGTATTGGTTAGAAAAGCTTATGCTACTTCTACGGCTGAAAGTTTGGCGGAGGGAGGGAGTGACTTTGAGTCCGGCAGCGGTTATGACAGCAATGATAATAGTTTTGATTTCCTGCTTTTAGGCGGGGAAGAAGTGGAGGAGAATATTGTATCCGGATATGATTCTCCGGGGTTGTCGCATCTATGGCATTTTGATGAGTGTCGGGGCAATAATATTTATGATTCAATCGGGAACAGCAATTTTTCCTTCCCCGTTGTTTGGCGCTTAGGCCAATGGGGCTGCGCTTCAGAGCAGTCTTATCGGGAGGCTAATTTAAGCACAGAATTCAAAGAGCCGATAGATGCTAAAGGTCTGACTTTTGTCTTTAATTATAAGGGGATTTCCCCGTATAGCCGTACTCAATTTAAGCTATTTGGTCCCTCAGGCGATGTTATCCTGAATCTTAGCCCAAGCTATACGAAGATTGAGGGCTTGCCTACTTTATTTTATTCTAAGGAAATTACTTGGCCGGCTGATAGCACTTGGCATCAAGGAGCGCTGGTGATTGATGGTCAGAATGATTACTGGGAGTTATATAGGGACGGGGAATTAGTCCATCGGGAATATTTTCAGGCGATATTTTCTAAGATCTTTTCTGGGATAGAATTGAGCGGTAGCAGCGGGTACACATATATAGACGAGCTGGCCATTTGGCAGCGGGCTTTAAGCGCGGCGGAGATCGATGCATTATTAGATTCGGAACAGGAATTAGCGCCAGCTACTATTCGCCCGGAACAATCAGTTCCTGTCAAGATTCATCATTGGAGTTTTGGCGAGCGAACCGGAGGGGCAGCAATTGATGATATTGGCGGCTTAGCTTTCTCTGTACCTGATGGTCAGTGGGTTTTGTCGGGCCATGATGGTCCAGCGATTTATTTGGATAGGTATATAAACCAGTCAATGGAAGCTGTTTTTTCTGAGCCAACGAAGAGTCCGGATTGGAGTTTGGATTTTTGGTGGCGTAATCGCGAATATCCTAATGATGGCCGCGGCGAAATTATTCTTTGGAGCGGAGCCAAAAGATACTTCGCTTTAAACCCAGCGCGCTATCGCCCTAGTTATTATTTTGATGGCAACTATGGCATGATTAGCGAAGGGTATGGTCTTACCATACCAGATGATTCTTCTTGGCATCACCTAGTATTGGTCTATGATTCTTATCGGTACATGATGGATTTTTATGTTGATGGAGAGTTAAAATATAGCGTTCCTCAGACTTGGCTGGGAGATGAAGTGGTAGATAAAATACAGATTTATAGCGCCGGATGGCAATATGAGCTTGATGAACTAAGTATTTGGCGCGGCGCTTTAAGTGCTGAACAAGTGCAGTAGATTTGCCAGTGAAACAGGTGGCAAATAATTGTGACTTAATTAAAAAACACCCGATTGCCAGGGTGTTTTTTAATTTTTTGTCTAATAATTAAGTTGGTAGTAGGTCGCTCGGCCGTGGCCGACTCTTTTGATTTCCCCCGCTTCTACTAATCTTTTAAGGTCTAAACTCCTAGTGGCTCTCGCCCTGTCGGTAATCTTGGCATATTCTTTGTCGCTAATACTGCCATTTTCTTTTACATACCAGATAATTTTATTCTGGTATTCAGAAATAGATTTTTTAGAAAGATTAGTTTCTAGTTCCAATTCTTTTTTTACCCTCAGCAACTCGTCGATGATTCCGTCGGTAAAATATTCCAACCATTCGGTGAAGTCAATGTCATTTTGGAAGTCATAGTAATTTCCCATAACCCCGACTTGTTGGAAGTAACGGCCGACATTTTTGTTATAATAATTTTCAAAGCTAAAGAGATTGAACGTATTTAACCCCATCTTGGCCAGTAGAGCTTTAGTACCAAGACGCGCTGTCCGACCGTTGCCATCAATGAAGGGATGGATTATCACAAATTGCTTATGAAAGATCCCGGCTAATATTAATGGATCAATTTTGCCTTCGTTTTGTTTTATATATTTTAGCAACTCCGTTAGCATGTCTGGCACGTCGTCGTGGTTCGGCGGCAGGTAAATTGTTCGGCTGGTCCGAGGATCATTTACAAACACCGGTTCTTTCCTTATCCGGCCGCAACGGTATTTGTCTATTAGACTCTGGGTAATTGATTTTTGGATTTTTAATAGCAAAGATAAATCAAAGTCGTATTTTTTTTCTTTGATATACTCGTTCAATTCTGACAGCGCTTTATTGTAGTTCAATATTTCCTTCTCGCTGTCGCGGATATATTCCGGTTTGGTCTTTAATATCTGCCGGACTTCAGTCAGCGGCAGGGGATTACCTTCAATGCTGACCGAGGAATAGGTTGAAATTTCTCTAGCTTTCTTCTCAAATTCGGCTAAGACTACAAAAGAAAAGCGACGGCTATTTAATTCAGTCGTGATTTCTGCCACCTTCTTTATGTTGGCTAATAGTTTATTGGAAATATTGTATTTTGGCGCAAACATTTGTTTTTTGATTATTGTATAGCTATATTATAGACAAAAAATAGACAATTGTCAATGGCTTCATTATTTATATTATTGGCTAATATTAAATAAATAATATATAATAATATAGACAATTATTAGACAATTTGTAGACGATTTTTTGGAAGTGAAACTTTATAAGGTTTGCTAATTTGCCCAAACTTTATAAAGTTTCAAAAAACAGGCCTGGGGCCTGTTTTTTAGTTCTATAATTTTATTATTTATTTTTCCATTATCTTCAAGGTTTTGGCTAGTGGATAATCGTGGTAGATGATGCCGGCGATAGCTTTAGCTAATTTGACCGCTTCTTTCAGCGGATATTGGTGGAGATTGCGGCCGATAGCGTTGCCATTGGTGTGGGCAATATGGATTTGTTGATCGATATTCGTTAATAGTTCTTTCGGCGATAGTTTGGAGCCGCCGACTGAAATTATTTTTGTCCGGCCGGCCGCAGCGACTACTTTCCGAAATTCTTTGGCGGTAGCCTCTTGGCCGGTATAGGGATATTTTACCTTGACGAAGTCGGCGCCCAAGCAGGCAGCGACGCCCGCGCCGCCAGCGATAATATTAATATCATCTTCGTTGGGAACATTTTTGCCTCGAGGATACATCCAGATAATCGCAACTAAGCCATTTTGGTGCGCGTCTTTGATAATCTGGGCAGCTTCGCGCAGTATTTCTGATTCATATTCACCGCCGAGATAGACGGTATAGCCTACGCCCACGATATTCAAGCGGCTTTGTTTTTTAAATTTAGCCACGTCATTGACGCTATACCAGCTATAACTGATGGGATCATGGTCTTTGATTGAGACTAAGTTACTCTTAGAGTTGATTTTTACCACATAGGGGACTTGTTTGTAATCTCGGCCGTATTTATCTATCAGTCCTAGTTGGGTGGCAAAAGCTCCGATTTCCGCCTGGCTGGCGATTTTGAATAAATGTTCCGGGTCCTGGTCTTCGGCATCAATGTCGGGACCGGAAAAATCAGAGTTGAGATGCTCTACTTTTTGGTCGCCGGCAAAAAGAAAAAGCCGGCCCGTGTCCTTGGTTATTAGGCGGTAATTCTTGATATATTCTTTGGCGCTCGCCGCCGGAACGGTCAGAGGAGTGTCGATTTTCAGCATAGTTTTATAATTATATTAGTTTATGCTATAATTATAGCATAAAATGATAAATAAACCTATGCCTAAAAACGACCTAAATAAAAATTTAGATTTGAAGCGTTATGATTCTTCCAGCGGTATTACCGCTAGCAAATTAAATTTAGGCCTCTGGATAGTTTCTCATCGCCGCCAATTTGTTTTGGGCGTCATCGGCGTTTTGATTGCCGCCTCGGCGGTCTTTTATGGTTATTCCATTTATAATTATATTGATTATTTGTTTTTTGGTGGCAAACAGGAGCGGTTGGCGATTGAGCAGATGGCTACTACTTCGCCGATTGACGAACAGCAGCGTTTAAAGAACCTGGCGAAAAAACTGGAGGAATCGGCACCGCAGGTATTCTTAAATAATGAGAAATATGATTTTATCGCCCAGGTCAAGAATCCGAATAATAATTTTTTCGCCCGCTTTACCTATTGTTTTACTGATAATAGCCAGGAGCTAGCTTGCGGCTCGGCGTTTATCATGCCGGACGAGACTCGCTACGTTTTATCTTGGGCTAATGATTTAAAATTTAAGCCAGCCCAAGTCGGCGTAGTTTTAAAAGGCATTACCTGGCAGCGTTTGGATTATCATAAGTATCCCGACTGGAAAACATTTTCAGCTTCCCATTTGAATTTTGCCGTGGAGAACGCTTCTTTTACCGCAGCGGCATCTAGCGGTTTATCGGAAAAGATTAATCTGGATGTGCTTCAATTTGATATCGTGAATAAAACTGCTTATAATTATTGGGAAGTGCCATTAAATATAGTATTATTATCGGGTAATGCCCCGATTGCTATTAATCATCACGTCTTGAATGAGTTCAAGTCGGGGGAGACTAGATCGGTCCGTCTGTCCTGGCCGGATTCAATTTCCCAGCCCAGCCAGATTACTGTTCTGCCGGACATCAATATCACGGATGATAATGTTTATATGAAATATCAATAGTTTTTATTGTTTTTAGCCCATAAAGCTCGGGCTTTATGGGCTTTTACTTTATTATTTATGTGGGGTCAGATTAAGTTGTATTTAAAAAATTTAGATTGGTTGTTGTTCTCCGCCATTTTGCTCCTGGCGATTTTCGGTTTGGTAGAGATCTATAGTATCGCCCTAGGGCAGGGCGGTGAGAACTTTTTAAATTTTCAGAAACAGATCGGCTTTATAATTTTAGGAACGGTAGCCCTCCTGAGTTTGTCTTTCATAGATTTTCAGTTTCTAAAAAGCATCAATCGTTACCTCTATATCGGGGCTATATTAATTTTGTTGGCAGTCTTAGTCGTGGGCGATACAATCAATGGTACCAAGGGCTGGTTCAACGTCTTCGGTTTTGGTATTCAGCCGGTTGAGGTGGTCAAGATTGTCCTAATTATCTTCTTGGCCCGGATGTTCTCTACGGCGACCTTCAAGACTAGGCCGTTAAAATATTTTGTTTTATCCGGTCTGGCTACATTAGGTTTGGTAGCTTTGGTTCTGGTTCAGCCTGATTTTGGTTCAGCTTTGATTTTGTCTTTCATTTGGGTCTTCATGTTGATAGTCGCCGGCTTTAATAAACGTTATTTTATCATCATCTTTCTAGGGGCGGCCATAATCTTTACCAGCGCCTGGCTTTTCTTTTTCCAGGACTATCAGAAAGAAAGAATCATGACTTTTCTTAACCCGACCCATAATTCTTTGGACCAAGGCTATAATATGTCCCAGGCCATTATTGCCGTCGGGTCGGGTGGTATTACCGGCCGGGGGGTCGGTTTTGGCTCTCAATCCCAATTAAAATTCTTACCGGAATCGCATACTGACTTCATTTTTGCCGTTATCGGCGAGGAATTGGGCTTTATGGGGGTGACGCTATTATTCTTATTTTATGGCATATTTTTCTTCCGTTCGGTTGCGGCTATTAGGAAAAGTAAGGATGATTTTGCCATTTTCTTCATTTTGGGGTCTTTGGGCTTGATTTTTGTGGAAATGTTTATTAATATTGGTATGAATATCGGGATTATGCCAGTGGTCGGTATTGCTTTGCCGTTCATCAGCTATGGCGGCAGCTCTATTATTGCCACTTTTATGTTGATTGGTATTATCCAGAATATAATTATAAAGTCTAAAATTTAACTAACTATATGGAAATCAAATTACAAGCGCAAGCGCGAGAGTTGAAAGAGAATTTGGCGGCTGATTTCGTTCCGGCAGTATTATACGGTCCGGGCGTGGCTAACCAAAACCTCAAAGTGAGAAAAATAGATTTAGAAAGAGCGGTGGAGGCTGGCGGCGAATCGACTTTGGTCGATTTAGAAATCACCGGCGGCCAGACTGTCAAAGTCCTATTAAAGGATTTGCAGTTTAACCCGATCAAGGGGACTGTCCGTCATGTTGACCTTTATCAGGTTGATATGAAAAAGAAAATTACCACTGAGATTCCGTTGCATTTCGTGGGCGAGAGCAAGGCTGTCAAAGAGTTGGGCTGCTTGTTGGTCAAGAACATGGATTCAGTCGAGGTGGAATGTTTGCCGACTGACTTAGTCAGTTTTATCGAAGTCGATATTTCCGCTTTGAAGGAGATGCATGATACCATCAGCGTCGGCGATTTAAAATTGCCTAAAGGTATGGAGGCTTTGGATGATGCTGAGAATAGCATCGTTACCGTGACCGAACAGGAAGAAGAAGAGGTCGCTCCAGCTCCGGCTGCTGCTGAGGCTGCTCCGGCTGCTGCTCCGGCTGCCACCGAAAAGAAAGAAGAAAAGAAATAATCATCACGATATAAAAGACGCCCTATTGTTAGGGCGTCTTTTTGTTTGAAAGGTTATTGGTTTTTTATCTTTATCACTACTATTCTTTCTTGGCCGCGTAAATCTATTTTGATGCTGGTTTCGGCTTGGGGCCAGTATTCTTTAGCTAATTTTCTGATAGCTTGGTTTTGGCTCGGGTCGATTTCTAGGACAAAGGTGATGTCTTTAGCTTTGAGCTTAATGCTTTGCTTGAAGAAGCGACGGTAGGCATCAAGGCCGTCAAGACCGGAGATCAAGGCCAGGCGAGGCTCCTTTTGGATGGAAGGTGAAGCGGCAAATTGTTCTGGAGTTAGATAGGGCAGGTTAGCGGTAATGATCAGCGGAAAAGAAAATTCTTTTGTCAAAATCGGAGAGAGTAAGTCGCCCTTGAGCCATTTTATCTTTTTTGCGACACCATTCCTGGCAGCATTAATTTGGGCAGTTTTTAGCGCCAAACGGGAAATATCGATGCCAGTATAGGCAACGGTAGGGTGTGGCATGTTTTTGGCTAGGGAAATAATAATGCAGCCAGAGCCGGTGCCGATATCTACGATTTCTCGCGGACTCTGTGATGGCGCTAGTTCAATTGCTGTTTCTACTAGAAGCTCAGTTTCCGGGCGGGGGATCAGGGTATGGCGGTTAACTAAAAAATTAGAGTTGAAAAATTCTTGGTAGCCCAGAAGATAGGCCACGGGCCAGCCGCTAAGGCGGCGGCGTATTAATCTCCGGTATTTTCTGGTTTGCCCCCAACTTATTTTATCTTCAGAGTGGGACAGGAGCCAGACTCGATCTTTGCTAAGGGCGTGCGCCAAAAGAATCTCAGCCTCTAAGTATGATGCTTCTAGGCCTTTTTGCTTTAATTTTTGGCTAGAGGTTGTTAGCGCTTGCTTTATTGTCATTTTTGTAGTAGTTTTATGAGTAGTAACTTTAAAACCTAGTCCTTATGGCGTTCAGAAGTAAAAGGAAGAAAATTCTTTCTGTCAAAAAGAAAGAGTCCGAGGTCCGTATTATTTTATATGGTTTCCGGGCTGAGACCCACAAGATTGTAGCTGATTTTAACCGATTTTTTGCCGCTAATCCAGCTTTGTCTTGCCGAGTCCTAGTACTTAATTTCTCCGATGCCAGAGTCGCTGATTTGGATGGGGATAATAATGACGTTGATTACATTGTGATAAAATGTAACAAAGCCAAGACCCTGAAAAAGATAGAGATTGCTCTGTCGTGCGATGCTGAGCTTAAGAAACATCTGATTGATTTTCAGTCGGTTGTTTTTACCAGTTCTTTCTAAAATCCCGAAGGTTAACCCCCGGGATTTTTTATTTTATCAATTCAATTTTTCTTTGAGGGCTGAGATTATATCATCCAAATCACCGTCCATAATGGTAGAGATATTATGCCAGGATTCACCGATGCGATGGTCAGTGATACGATCTTGCGGAAAATTATAAGTGCGGATTTTGTCGCTGCGGTCGCCGCCGCCGACTTGGCTTTTTCTTTCTACTGACTCTCGGGCTTGGCGGTCTTCTTCCGCTTTGGCCAATAGGCGGGAGCGCAATATCTGTAAAGCCTTTTCTTTGTTTTGGTGTTGGGATTTTTGATCTTGGCAACTGACAATCATGCCAGTGGGAATATGAAGCACCCGGATGGCAGAATAGGTAGTGTTGACGCTCTGACCGCCTGGACCGGAAGAACAGAAAGTATCAATTCGGATATCGCTCATCTTTATCTCTAAATCAACTTCCTCGGCCTTAGGCAGCACCACGACAGTTGAAGTTGAGGTATGAATGCGGCCTTGTTTTTCGGTTTCCGGGACGCGTTGGACGCGGTGAGTGCCGGCTTCATATTTCAAAAGGCCATAGGCACCAGTGCCTTTGACTTCAAAGATGACTTCTTTGTAGCCGCCAATACCGATAACGCTAGAGTTTAGTAATTCCACTTTAAAGCCATGGGTTTCGGCAAAACGGGAATACATCCGGAAAAGATCGGCGGTAAACAAGGCTGATTCATCGCCACCGGTGCCGCCCCGGATTTCAATAATAGCATCTTTTTTGTCGTTTGGATTGGCTGGGTGGAGTTCTTCTTTGATAGCCGCTTCTAATTTGGCCTTCTTATTTTCCAATTCTTCAATCTCGCTCTGGGCGATGGCTTTCAGCTCGGCGTCACTTTCGTTCTTGATAATTTCTTGGTTGCCGGTTAAGTCATTGTCGATTTTTTCCCACTCTAAAATCATCTCATAGGCCGGCTTGAGATTAGAGTGCTCCTTGGAAACCTTGGTCATTTCAGTTCGGTCATTAATAAGCGCCGGGTCTACCAGTTTGTTTTCCAGGTCTTTATATTTTTGCTTAATGTCTTCGTACATAATAAAGGTTATAAAAAATTGGCCTCCGACAGCTATAGTCTACCATAAGTAGACCACAATTGTTAGAGGCCAATTTATCTCAGTTATTTTTTGCTTTTGGCGCTTTTCTTTTCAGCTAAAGCGGCTCTTTTTACCTTTTTGCCTTTTCTGGTTTCCGCGGCTTCCTTCTGTTTTTCAACTTTAGCCTGGAATTTTTCGGCGCGGCGGGCAGTGTCTACTAATTTCTGCTTGCCAGTGTAAAAAGGATGGCACTTGGAGCATAAGTCAATTTTTAACTCCGGTTCAGTGGAACCAGTTTCAAAAGTATTGCCGCAGGCGCAGCTAACCTTGATTTTGTCATGATATTTCGGATGGATGTCCTTTTTCATATTCATTATAAAAAGCGAGCTTAACCATAGTGGTTAAATCGCTTTGTTTTGCTTATTTTTTGATAAAACTACAATATCATAGTTAAAAAATTTAATCAAGGGGGCGTTGAAAAAATCGCTTTGGGGTGTTAGTATATAGGAAAATATAAAATAACTAAAAAATATGAAGATATTGGTTACTGGCGGGGCCGGTTTTATCGGCTCCAATTTCATTATTTATTGGCTCAAGAATCATCCAGCCGACTCCATTATTAATCTAGATAAGCTGACCTACGCCGGCAATCTGGATAATTTAGCCGAACTAGCCGGTGATAGCCGCTATAGTTTTGTCCAGGGCGATATTTGCGACTTTGCTTTAGTGAGTGGCTTGTTAAAGGATGTGGAACTGATTGTTCATTTTGCGGCAGAGAGCCACGTCGACAGATCTATCGCCAATAGTGCCGAATTCATCAAAACCAACGTGGAGGGAACTAGAACTTTGCTGGAGGCTGCTCGCCTAAATGGAAATATTCGTTTTCATCATATTTCTACCGACGAAGTTTTTGGCTCATTGAATCCGGGCGAGCCGAAATTTAATGAACAGACCCCTTATGACCCCCACTCTCCTTACAGTGCTTCTAAAGCAGCCTCCGACCATTTAGTCCGCGCTTATTATCACACCCATAACCTGCCGATTACGATTTCTAACTGCTCTAATAATTACGGACCGCGACAGTTTCCGGAAAAGTTAATCCCGCTTTTCGTCACTAACCTGATAGAGGGCAAGAAAGTTCCGGTCTATGGTCAAGGGAAGAATGTCCGAGATTGGATTTATGTCGATGACCATAACCGCGGTGTTGATTTGATTATTCAGAAGGGTGAAATCGGCGAGACCTACTGCTTGGGCGGTAATAATGAGTTAACCAACATGGAGATTACCAAAGATATTTTGGTTCTGATGGGGCGGGGAGAGGAGATGATTGAGTACGTGGCTGACCGTCCGGGTCATGATTTCCGTTATGCTATTAATTTTTCTAAGGCTCAAAATGATTTAGGCTGGGAACCACAAGTAAATTTTTCCGCTGGGTTGAAATTAACTATTGAGTGGTATCAGGATAATCAGGAATGGTGGCAGAAGTTGAAAAAATAGCAAAAAACTCCCCAGAGGAGAGTTTTTTGTATAAACTTTGCGGAAAAAATGTAATTTTAATCTTGACCATAATATTTTAGCATTTTAAATATTAATGTCAATTTTTTCTAGTGGACCAGCGGGGAGTTGAACCCCGAAAGTTTAACTGTCAAGATTAAATCCGCGACCGCCGCCTGGCCCAGGCTAATATTCTAGCATTTAGGCCATCAAGCGACGGTAAAGAGGCGGTAAAATTTAATTAAAATAATTCTATGGCAATACTTATTTTAGGAGCTCAAGGTAATTTAGGAGCGCAATTAGTTTCTGTTTTCGGGTCCGAGGCTATAGCCTGGGATCGGGAAGATTTGGATATTACCGATAGGGATAAAGTTTTAGAAAAAATTTCTGGCTTGAAGCCAGAGGTTATCATAAATGCTACTGCCTATAACGCTGTTGATAAATGCGAATCTGATCCGGCTGAGCTTGATTTAGCCAAGAAGCTTAATGGTGCTGCGGTCGGTTATTTAGCCGAAGCGGCCTTGGTGACTGGGGCAATTTTGATCCATTATTCCACCGATTATGTCTTTAACGGCGAGGCTGATGGATACAGAGAAGAGGCTATCCCCAATCCAATTAATAATTATGGCCGGACTAAATTGTTGGGAGAGCAGGAGTTGAGTAAAAAAAGTGTACAAGGATTAAAATATTATTTAATCAGGACTTCAAAATTGTTCGGACCAAAAGGACCGGCGGCTGTTTCTAAGCCGAGCTTCTTTGATTTGATGCTTGGTTTGTCTAAAGACAGGGAAGAGCTTAAGGCAGTGGACGAAGAATTGAGTTGTTTCACTTACACTGCCGATCTGGCCTCGGCGACCAAGGATTTATTAGAAAAGGGATATCCCTACGGAATTTATCATATTGTTAACAGTCATCCGGCTACTTGGTATGAGGCGGTGTCTAGCTTGTTTGCCATTGCCGGGATTAATGTTAAACTGGTAGCGGTCAAGGGCGTTGATTTCCCCCGCCCGGCCCAGCGGCCGAAATGTTCGGTCCTTATTAATACTAAATTCCCGCCCTTAAGAGATTATCAGGTGGCTTTGCGGGAGTATTTAAAATTAAATTAAAACTATGAAAGGCATCATTCTCTCCGGCGGCAGCGCTACACGCCTGCGCCCCTGCACCAAGGTCACTTCCAAGCAACTATTGCCAGTCTATAATCGCCCCATGATTTATTACCCTTTAAATACCCTGATTAAGGCTGGGATCAAGGAGATTTTGATTATCGTGGCGCCGGAACGGGCCGGTGATTATCTAAATCTTTTGGGTAGCGGCAAAGAATTCGGCGTCAAGTTTACTTATGAAGTCCAGGACAAGCCGGAAGGTTTGGCCCAGGCTTTTATCATTGGTGAAAAATTCATTGATGAAGATTCGGTCTGCATGATTTTGGGTGATAATATTTTTGAAGACGATTTGGCTGACGATATTAAGAGCTTCAAGGGCGGGGCTAAGGTTTTTGCTCGCCCCGTGCCGGACCCGGAACGTTTCGGCGTAGTCGAGTTTGACGCTAATATGAAAGCCATATCCATCGAAGAAAAACCGGCTCAACCGAAATCTAATTATTGCGTTACCGGCATGTATGTCTATGATAATCGGGTGGTTGAGGTGGCTAAGAATCTGAAGCCATCGGCACGCGGGGAATTAGAGATAACTGATCTGAATCGTTGGTATCTAGAAAAAGGAGAGCTGGAAGTGGCGATGATCAAGGGGGCCTGGATTGATGCCGGTACTTTTGATAGCTTGCTCGAAGCGCAGAATTTAGCAAAAGAGAGATTGCAAAGCAAGTTAATCATTTAATCTTTTTAATAAATAAACCCTTCTGTGACCAGAAGGGTTTTGTGTTTTATGGTAGGTTTTTCTTTTAGGGGGATTAACTGACGAAAAGGGCAATCGTGGCGATAATTGACATAAAAATCAGCGCTTCAACAGTGCCGGTTTGGATTTGGGCCTTTTCAAGAGTCTTTTTGATTTTTGCTTTCATGAGGAACGGGTTTTTGGGGTTAAAAAATGTTTTAATTAATTGTGCAGGGAGTATACAACGTTTTTATTGTTTTGTCAATATGTAGTATTTGGTTTGAAAAACGGGCCTAGATACTGTATAATAATGGTATTATAACAACTTATCATTTATGGCTAAAAAAGTATTATCTAATCAGGCAGTTAAGGGTATGGCGGACTGGACTCCGGCGGAGTTTAAGATCCGGCAATATATTTTTTCAACTTGGCGCCGGGTTTGCGAGTCTTATGGTTTTGAGGAATATTTGACCCCCATTTTGGAGAACGCTGAAATTTATCGCGCTAAAAGCGGCGAGGATGTTGGCAACAAGGAGTTAATGGTGTTTGTGGACCAGGGCGGCCGGGAACTGGCTTTACGGCCGGAGATGACGCCTTCGGTTACCCGCTTGGTGGCGAAAAATTATGATGCCGCCCCTAAGCCGCTGCGTTATTTTTCTATCGCTAACTTCGTGCGGAACGAACGTCCCCAGCGCGGCCGCAATCGTGAATTCTGGCAATTGAATTGCGATATCTTTGGCAGCGATAGCTTAAATTCCGATATTGAGATTCTGACTTTGGCTTTAGATTTGGTGTTAGCATTTAATCCGCCTAAAGATTCTTTCGTGCTCTCTTTAAATAGCCGCCGCTTGCTGGACGGGTTATTGGAATTAATCGCAGTTGAGTCAGATGTCAAAATAAAGGTGGCGCGAATTTTGGATAAATATCTTAAGTTTAGCGCGAGCGATTTTTCCCGCAGCTTGGAAGATTTAGGTCTCAAGAGTGAAGCGGTCAAGACTATTATCAAATTCATGACCGCTATCAGTCTGGAAGATTTGAAGCAGCGTTTGCCCCAATTAGCTGATAATTCGGGGTTGAAAGAGTTGGAACAAACCATGTCTGTCTTAAAAAAATTGGGTTATCAAAAATATGTGAATTTTAATCCGAGTGTAATCCGGGGTTTTGATTATTATGACGGTGTTATCTTTGAGGTTTTTGACAAGCACCCGGAAAACAACCGGGCGATGTTCGGTGGTGGTCGCTATAACGGTTTAGCTGAGCTTTTCGGGGCCAAAAGCTTCCCGGCAGTCGGCTTTGCTCCAGGCGATGAAACCACTAAACTCTTCTTGGAGGCTTGGGGTTTGCTCAAAAAGATTCCGGAGCCGCAAATAGATAAATATTATTTGCCTTTGCTCCAGACTGATTTAGCTGGCCCGGCCATGGCTTTAGCGCATCAGCTGAGATCGACTGGGGCCGTGGTAGAGATCGGGTTTGAACCGGTTAAGATTGGCAAGGCTTTAGAGCTGGCTAATAAGAAGGGAATCAGCCGAGTGATAATTTTAGGTGAGGATGAATTGAAACAGAAAGTTTATAAAATTAAAGACATGAAGACTGGCAAAGAAAAAAAGATTAAATTATAATTTTTATATTTTATGAAAAGAAACATTCTTATTTTTCTCTTCCTGCTGTCGTTTGTCATTTTGGGTTTGTTAATTTTTCGTGGTATCAGCGGCGAGGACGATTGGATTTGCGACAATGGCCAATGGATCAGGCATGGTAATCCGAGCTCACCTCAGCCGACTGCGGCTTGTCCGGAGTTTAAGTCTGACGATGCGGCTATTTCTCAGGTTGTTCCAACCAGCACGGTTGCTACTTCTACGGCCCAGGGGGTGGTCAAGGTTTTTTTCGGTAACAGTAAAAATGATCCCAATGTCATAAATTGCCAGACTACCTATAGCGTGACGCGGCAGATTTCCGCCAGTGAGGACAAGTATCTAGCTGTTTTGCGAGAACTGCTAGCTGGCCCGACTGAGGCGGAAAAAACTTCTGGCTTTTTTACCACAATTAATGAGGCCGTGGCTTTGCCGGAAATTACTTTGGTTGATGGAATACTGACAGCTGATTTTGCGCCGGATTTAGAAAAAGGCATTGGCGGTTCTTGCCGGGTCGCGGCAATCAATTCCCAATTAGTTAATACCCTCCAGCAATTTCCGGAAGTCAAACAAGTCGTTATTTCTATTGACGGTCGCACTGCTGATATTCTTCAGCCCTAGGATTTGACAAAATAAAGATAAAATATTAAGATAGTCTGTTAAAAAGAATTACGTTAAAGTGATTCTTTTTAATTAAAATCAATTGATCATTAACAAAAAAAGGAGGTAGTTTTGGAAAAAAAAGATGCCCAGTCTAACCCGGAATTAGTTTTAGTCATCCTGCGGGATGATATTTACCGACAGAAAAAGATAGCCGCCGCTTTGGCCTATCTGGAAAACTTGGAACATGCGGAAATTGTAGCGCTGGAGTTAATCACTCCGACTCGGTCGTTGGCCGAAGCTCATTATGACAAAGATGAAGCCTGGAAAGTTAAAGTTGGGAAAAGAATCATTGAATCCCGACAGGGCCAATCTCTCCCGATTGAATTTTCGGAATTGCAATACGGCCAGATGGTCTACGACGATCTGCTTAATTACATGACCGAAGGTCCGGTGGTTGTTCTCATTCTTTCTGGCATTGATGTGGTGGCTCGCGTGCGCGAGATTGTTGGACACACCAATCCGGCTGAGGCTCGCCCAGGAACGATGCGCGCCATATTCGGCACTGTTTCTAATGATCCGAATGAGGTCGCTACGATGCGTAATGCCGTCCATAGTTCCGAAAGTTACGAGGAGGCGCTGAGGGAAATCAAACTCTGGCTTCCTCGAGTAGTAATCTTAGATTTGTTTTAATTTTTTATTACAGCAAAAATGGTTATCTCTCTTCCAAACAAAAGACGGAGGATTTTCCGTGAACAATGGGGCTTTCTCCGACAAGATTGGGAACCCGTTAAGGAAATCCTGGAAAATTTAGTGGAGCTGAAGCTCCTGGCCATCTTCGGTTTATTTATCTTTTTTTCTGCCGTGGTGATAGAATTTCTATTTATCTTAGTTGTCGTCACCTGCGGAATAGAGCAAAAAGCTTAACAAAACTGACAAAGCACAAAAGCGCTTGGAAAACAGCGCTTTTTTTATTTTCTTGACCTTTTTAGCTGCCCGTGTTATATTATTAGTGGATCATTACATAATTATTCAGGAATGAATTCTTTTGCCCTATTGTCGCCAGCTGTGAAGCTCGCATTAAACAATTCGGCCCACCGCCATTGCCAAGAGTTCTGGCTTAAAAGAGTTTATTTTTGGAAAAAAATATCGTGGGATAAAACCCTAAAAAATTGTCCTTTTGAAAACTGAAGGCGTTTAGCTGCCAAGTATTTATTCAAAAAGCTACTAAGAGCTGCTGTTACCTAGCTAGGCTGTGTTTACCAAGTTGATGTATTTTTATATCGTCAAACAAAATAATTGCCTAAACACAAAACATCCAGCCATCTGAAACCTAATTGAATACCTGCTTCCAAGCTAATACCCTTAACAAGGTTAACCAAATCAAAAAGACGAAGCTCCTGACACCCATGCCAGGAGCTTTTTTATTTTATGTAATCTTTGATGGGGGCAAAGCTGCGGCGATGGACCGGTGCCGGGCCATGTTCGGCTATTTTAGCTAGATGCAGTTTGGTGCCGTAGCCTTTATGTTGAGCAAAATTATATTGCGGATATTTTTTATCAATTTCTGCCATCAGGTAGTCGCGGCTGACTTTGGCGATAATGGAAGCGGCGGCAATAGTGAATATCTTGCTGTCGCCAGAGATAATGGCTTCTTGCGGCGTGCTCAAGCCGGGCAGGGGAAACTTGCCATCAACCATTAGGTAGCTGGGAGAAACTTTGGCGCTCTGAACAGCTTTTCTCATGGCCACGAAAGTAGCTTGGAGGATGTTAATGCGGTCAATTATCTGGTGGCTGACGACGCCGATACTGACGGCGGTTGCCTTGGCTTTTATCAGAGCAAACAGTTTTTCTCTTTGCAGCGCCGATAGCTTCTTGGAGTCCTGGACCAGCTCTAATTCGGTGCCGGAAATAGAAAAGTTAGCGTCAACTATGACACAGGCCGCTACCACCGGACCGGCCAAGGGGCCGCGTCCAGCCTCGTCAATGCCGGCAACTAATTGATAGCCTTGGGCGAAGAGGGATTGTTCCTGACTTAAATCCATATGGATCTATTATAGCATAAAAATAGTAAAGGCTGCTCTTTTTTTGAGCAGCCTTTTTTTCTTTTGTCGGCATTAGTTGCTGGCAATGAAATTTTTTTGTTTTTCTACCCAATTTACAACCTCTTCCGGGTTATAGATTATCTGTTCTTTGGGGCCGAGCTTGACCGGAGGGCAATTGCGCGGCGAACGAGTGGATAGGGTTAAATCATGATAGCAACGTTGAAGGATTATATACCTTTTGTTGCTGATTATTTCTTCAACTTTTCTGGGTACATTGATTTGACTGGTGTCTTCGGCAACGAACCCGTTTTGTTCAGCGGCGCAGACGATCCTTTTGATGTTTTCCGGATCGTGGCCGTTTGATGGGAAGTAGATTCTTTCGAAATTATTAGAAACTACTGGGGCAATGTGACTGGATTCTTCCATCTTGATTAAATTTGATTGCATTAATATTATAATAATATTTGATGTTTGTCAACATAATAAAATAGTTTGGTTTTAGGGACTATTTGTGCTATAATGAGCTTAGCTAGCTATATGAAATTTTCTTATCTTTACGCCGCTTTAACCGCTCCGGGAGTGATGGTCCATGAGCTGGCCCACGCTCTTTTTTGCTTATTAAGCGGAGTCAAAATCCGCAAAATCAATCTTTTTCGCTTCCAAACAGTGGCGGGATATGTTGTCCATGACGAGCCGGATGGTTTTGTCAGCAGTTTTTTGATTTCTTTCGGTCCTTTGATAGTAAATTCTTATCTAGCAATGTTCTTTTTCGCTCAAATTCAGCCAATTTACGGTTGGTGGGATTTGCTTTGGCTTTATCTGGGCTTAGCAGTGGCGCTTCAGGCTATACCATCAACTGGCGATGCCGATTCACTGCGGCAAATGGCACGGCGTAATTTTTGGAAGAATCCTTTGGTTTTATTGCTTTTTCCTCTAGTTCTAGTGTTGTTGCTATTAAATTTTTTAAAACGGATTTATTTTGACTGGGCTTATGCGATCTTTTTGCTTTATATCGCCCAAAATTATTTTATTAATTACATTAAATAATTATGATTAAACTATCCTTCCATGGCGCTTGCCGTGAAGTTACCGGTTCTTGCAATCTGGTGGAATATAACGGGAAAAGATTTTTGGTTGATTGTGGCATCTTTCAGGGAGAGCGTTTTGCGCTAGAACGCAATGCGGAAGATTTTCATTTTCAGCCGCAAGGGATTGAATATGTTTTTTTGACCCATTCCCACATGGATCACTGCGGCCGCTTACCTAAATTGTATAAGGATGGCTTTAGGGGGAAGATTTATTGCACGGCCGCTACGCGGGATTTAGCGGATATCATGTTGCAGGACGCCGCTCATATTATTGCCCAAGAGGCGCTGGCTAACGGCCATGAACCTTTGTATGAATTGGCTGACGTCGTTAATGTGATGCGCCACTTTGAAACTCTACCCTATGACCAAACGGTTACAATTAGCAACGAGTTAAAGGTAAAGCTCCGTGATGCTGGTCACATTTTAGGTTCGGCTTTCATGGAATTTTATATAGATGATGCGGGGCAAGAAAAAAAGCTGGTCTTCTCCGGTGATTTAGGAAATTCACCTTCGCCTATTATTCGCGATTTGGAATTTGCCACCGGCGCTGATGCCGTTATCGTGGAATCAACTTATGCCAAGAGCCAGCATGAGAGCAAGGAAGAGGGCGTGGAAAAATTGCGCCGGGCGATCTTGGAAACAGCCAGCCGCGGCGGCACTTTGATGATTCCGATTTTTGTGATTGAAAAGACCCAAGAGATTTTATTTGAGTTGAACTATTTAATGGAGAACAAAAAGATTCCGAAAGTCCCGATTTTCCTTGATAGCCCTTTAGCTATTAAGGCCGTTGATATCTATCGTAAGTATGAAGATTTATATAATCGCAGTTCTCAAAATTTGATTAAGTATGGCGATGATATCTTTGATTTTCCTGGGTTAAAGTTCACTTTGACTAAGGATGAATCCAAGCAAATTAACTTGGTTCATCCGCCTAAGGTTATTTTAGCTTCTTCCGGCATGTGCGTCGGCGGCCGCATCCCGTATCATCTATTACAGAATTTAGACCATCGTTTGAGTCATTTGCTCTTTGTGGCCTATCAGGCTCCGGGTTCTTTGGGGCGGAAGATTTTGCAAGGAGACCAGCGGGTTTATATTGATAATCAAGAAGTGGAGGTCAAGGCTCAGGTCTCAGTTATTAATTCCTTTTCATCCCACGCCGATGCGCCTCGGATTATGGATTGGCTGAAACATATTTCCCAACCTAAACCCAAGACTGTCTTCGTCAACCACGGCGAGGAAGATTCTAATAATGTTTTGGCTGAGAGAATCAAGAAGGAAATTAAAGGCAAGCCTCTAGTGCCGGAGTATGGCCGAATTTATGAAATTTAATTGTAAATAAAATAATATGAAACTAATAATTCGTTTGATCTTGAGTGCGTTAAGTCTTTTGACTGCGCCTTATCTGATTAGCGGGGTAGAGGTTGGCAGTTTTTATACCGCTTTGATTGCGGCAGTAATTTTAGGATTGATTAACGCCGTTATCCGTCCGTTGATTATCATCCTAACTTTGCCAATCAATATTTTGACCCTGGGTCTTTTTACTTTCGTTATCAACTCCTTGTTGGTCTTGTTCGTGGCTAGCTTCGTCCAGGGCTTTACTGTCGGCGGCTTTTGGCCGGCTCTTTGGTTGTCATTATGGCTCTGGCTAGTTTCTTGGATTACCAATATGTTTTTAAAGGACTAATTTTATGTCAGCTTATTACACGCCCATCAGAACTAAGAACCTATTTGATCCGAAGAGCTCGGAGCCTTTCAAGTTGAGCCGTTCTAAAATTGATCTATTTTTGAACTGCCCTCGTTGTTTTTATCTGGACCGCCGTTTGGGGGTCGGACAACCGCCGAGTTTTCCTTTCAATCTAAATAGTGCGGTTGACACCTTGCTCAAGAAAGAATTTGATATTCATCGGGCTCAATCTAGCCAACATCCGTTAATGGCGGCCTACGGCCTGGATTTGGTGCCTTTCAAACATCGCTTAATGGACGAATGGCGGACTAATTTTACCGGTGTCCAAGCGCTCCATCCGGCCACTAATTTGCTTATTTTTGGGGCGGTTGATGATGTTTGGGTGGATAAAGCCGGGACTTTATATATAGTGGACTACAAGTCGACCAGCAAAGAAACTGAAGTCAATTTGGATGCTGACTGGCAGATCGGTTACAAACGGCAGATGGAGGTCTATCAATGGCTAATGCGCCGCCAGGGCTTTACCGTTTCCAACACCGGTTACTTCGTCTATTGTAATGGCCAAACTGATCGCCAAGCATTTGATGCCAAACTGGAGTTTGACATCAAACTCATCCCTTACGAAGGTAATGATTCCTGGGTAGAGGGTACAATCGTGAAGGCGAACGATTGTTTGCGCGCTAAAGATATTCCACTGCCTAGCCCAAATTGTGATTATTGCAACTTCATTGCCGCCGTCAATCAAGTTACCAAGACCGACAAAAAACAAACTAGCTTATTTTAATCATATGGCCGAAGTATTAAAATCATATAAAATGCCTAAGTCCGTCTTGGCCTTTCACCTGGTCCGGATCGGCTTAGTATTTCTAATTGGCGTTCTGCCGACCTGGTTTTTGTCCCACGATTTCAAATTAACCGGGACTATCGCTTTGCTCTTGGGCTTGTTGGGGATAATCGTTTTTTTCATCCTTTATCTGGAATATTATTATTTCAGCATTGCCGTGGAAAGCGATCGCTTTACCGTTCGTTCCGGAATTATCATTAAGAATATCAAGACCATCGCTTTTAATTCCATTCAGACAATCGATGTTACCTATGATCCGATCATCTGGGTTTTTAACTTGGTAGTTTTGCGGATTTGGACAGCTTCACCGGAACAATTGAACATCAGTGGCGGTGATAGCGCCAGCCGACCAGTCTTGGCTTTCTATATGTCCAAGGCTGAGGCTGAGGCTATTAAAGATTTAGTCGCTCGCCGCTAACTATGGCTGGGATTGCTACCGACTTGAAGCGTTTAGGAAGAAAAGACAAGGCCGCTATCCTGTCCCGTTTTTTCAAGACAGGACCAGGAGAGTATGGCGCCGGTGATATTTTTTTGGGAGTGACAGTGCCGGAGCAGAGAGCTCTGGCAAAAAAATATTTTCATTTGGAATTAACTGAAATACAGGTTTTGCTCTCATCGCCCATCCATGAGTTCCGTCTGACCGCCTTGTTGATCTTGGTATCAAAATTTGAAAAAAGCCTTAGTTTAGAGCGGAAAAAGCTCGTTGACTTTTACCTGAAAAACACCAATAATATAAACAATTGGGACTTGGTGGATTTGTCGGTTTATAAGATTCTGGGTTGTTATTTGCTAGATAAGCCACGCGCGGTCCTTTATCGATTAGCTTGTTCCAAGAATCTCTGGGAGCGTCGGATAGCAATCATTGCCACCTTCGCCTTTATTAGACAAAATGATTTTACCGATACTTTCCAGATCGCTCAGAAGCTTTTGCTAGATAAGCATGACTTGATTCAAAAAGCTGTCGGTTGGATGTTGCGTGAAGTCGGAAAGAGAGATTTAGCCCGAGAAGAAGATTTTTTGCGCCAGCACTATCGTTTGATGCCGCGGACCATGCTCCGTTATGCTATTGAAAAATTTTCTGAAGCAAAAAGAAAAAAATATTTAACTAAATAATATGACAGAAAAATTTGGACAAAACAAGCTGAAGATAGTCGGTAAGATCGATTTGAGCCAGTTTGAAAAAAAGAAAACTGATAGTTTTGAAAAGCGAAAAAATAATTATGAAATTCTGGATAACAGCCTCAAGGCAATGGCCGAGAAGGTTAACGCTGAGTACGGTTATTTTTTGAAACCCGATGGCAGCATTGATATGATGGCCGATGATTATCTTTTTAGTAACAAGGGTGTTGATATGGAGTATATTGTTGACAAGGAAAAGATTTTTGCCAGCAAGGATGGCCTGGGTCGGGAACAATGGGCGGAGAAGCGGGAGCAATCGCCTGGCATCGTGACGGAAAAATTATTGACTTTAGTGCTGCATAAATTTTTGGGCGATAATTTTATCGTGGCGCGGACGGCTACTTTTGATGATTACTATCATGGCGTTGATAATCTGATTATTGATAAGGAGACCGGCACTCCAATCTGCGGTTTTGATGAGATGGGAGCGGACGAGGAAACCAGCTATCGCCAAAAAGGAGAGAAGATTTATAACTCTATCATCAAGCGCAATGGAGTTTACGTAAAGTATGGCGCCACCATCAGACACGAGTCCGAGGAGCCAAACCCGGCTGGTGAATTATATAAGAAATCATTGAAAAATGTGCCGGCTTTTTATCTTTCTATGGGTAAGGAGGATTTAAATGCCCTTTTGCCTTTGGTGGGGCAAGACGGGAAGTCAGCGGCTGAATTAGCGGTCTTTGAACGGTTATTGCGCTCCATTGAGACACAATTAGGATCCTTGTATAAGGACTATATTAATTTGGATCGTGATTTAGCGGCTCGCCGCCACGAATTACTCCTAGAACAGGAAGAGTTGAAGGATCGCTTGGGCGACCCGGATTGGTCGCAAACTAATGAAGGGCGGAATTGGAAGTGGCGTATGGGGAAGAATAATTTGCGCTTGAATATTAAAAACTTTCAAAAGTCTCTAGACAAGATGAAAGCGATATTAGAAAAGAATAAAACCGCATAATTATGGCCGAAATATTTTTTTACAACACGTTAAGCCGGACGGTAGAAAAGTTTGTTCCGATTAATGATAATATGGTCGGTCTTTATACTTGCGGCCCGACGGTTTATAATTTTGCCCATATCGGTAATTTGCGTTCTTATCTCTTTGAAGATTTATTAAAGAGGGTTTTGTTGTATAACGGTTATAGAGTCAAGCATATCATGAACATCACCGATGTCGGCCATTTGGCCGGTGATATGGATATGGGTGAGGACAAGATGGAAAAAGAAGCTTTGGCTAAAGGTCAGAGCGCTTGGGATTTAGCAGCGTTCTATACAGCCGCTTTCCAGGCCGATCTTAAAGCTTTGAATATTTTAGAGCCTGATGTTTGGTGTCGGGCTACTGATAATATCCCGGAACAGATTGGATTGATAAAAACCTTGGAAGATAAGGGTTATGTCTACAAGACTAGCGATGGTCTTTATTTCGCTACTGCCAAGTTCCCGGAATATAATAAATTGAGCCACTTGCCTCTGGCTGATTTACAGGAAGGAGCGCGGGTAGAGAAGAATGAAGAGAAGCAGAGCCCGACTGATTTTGCCTTATGGAAGTTTTCCCCTAAAGATCAGAAACGGCAGATGGAGTGGGATTCGCCTTGGGGCGTCGGTTTTCCCGGCTGGCATATCGAATGTTCGGCTATGAGTTTGAAATATCTGGCTGACAATCTGGATATTCATTGCGGCGGCATGGACCACATTAATATCCATCATACTAATGAGATTGCTCAAAGCGAAGCAGCCACTGGTCGGAAATTCTTTAACTATTGGATTCATGGAGCCTTTTTGAATATTGCCGGAGGCAAGAAGATGGCTAAGAGCGAGGGTAATTTTTTGACCGTCAAGAATGCTTTGATTGAGTCTGGAATTAACCCTTTAGCCTACCGCTATGCCGTCCTGAGCGTCAGTTATCGCAAGCCGATGGAATATAGCGAGGAGATTATCAAAAATGCCGAGAGCGCTTTTGTCCACCTACGCCATCAAGTCAGCGATTTAGGGCAGGATGTCGGCGCGGTTAATCCGGATTATAAGTATAAATTTTTAGAAGTTATCAATAATGATTTGAATTTTCCTCAGGCCCTGGCTATCGTCCAGGAGTTGCTTAAGTCGGAAATCTCTAATCCGGACAAGCTGGCTACTATTTTAGATTTTGATCAGGTTTTGGGTTTGAAGTTAGGCGGCGAGATTCCGGCTGAGATTATGGCTTTAGCCCAAGAAAGGGAAGAAGCGCGTGCCGCTAAAGATTGGTCGCGTTCGGACGAACTGCGTCAGACTATTGAATCCCAAGGTTATATTATTAAGGATGGTTCGAGCGGCTTTACTATCATGATGCAATAATTATGGCTGCTAATTTTTGGGTAAAATTGAAGCGGCCGATTCTGGCGCTAGCACCGCTTGCCGGAGTGACTGACAGCTCTTTGCGCCGTTTAGCCAAAAAATATGGCGCCGCCGTAGTCTACAGCGAAATGGCGAGCGCCACCGCTTTGGTCTATAATCCTAAGGCCACCTTGGAATTATTGCAGTTTGACAAGAGCGAGCAGCCTTATGTTGTCCAGCTTTTCGGCGCCGAACCTAAGCATTTTGCGCTGGCGGCCCGGTTGATAGAAAAAAAGATAAAGCCGGATGGCTTGGATATTAACTTCGGTTGTCCAGTGCGCAAAGTTATTAAGCAGGGAGCTGGAGCTGCGCTGATGGCTGATTTAAAAAAATCGCGGGCGGTGATCGAGGCAGTGCTCGCTAATACTAAGTTGCCGCTTTCTATTAAGGTTAGAACCCAATCAGGCAAAGTGAAGCTCAAAGATTTTTTACAAAATATTTCAGATTTACCGCTAGCTGCCCTGATGATCCATGGCCGAACTTTGAAACAAGGTTTTGCTGGGACTATAGATTCAGCGGCAATCAAGGCAGCGCGCCAATATTTTTCTGGTGTCATTCTAGCTAATGGCGGCATTAACAACTATCAAGACGCCAAATCGGTTCTAGCGGCTACTGGCGCTGACGGTATTGCTGTCGGCCGCGGCGTTTTAGGCCATCCCTGGATATTCAAAGAATTAAAAAATCCCAAATTCAAAATTAGCCAGAAGGAAATTTCCGCTTTAGCTTGGAAGCACGCCCAATTAATGTTCAAACTTAAGGGCGAGGCGGGAATACTGGAAATGCGCAAGCATTTATGTTGGTACGCCAGTGGTTGGGCCGGCGCGCGACAGCAACGGGAGAAGATGGTTCAGGTCAAAACTCTAGCCGATATCAAAAAAGTTTTAGCTTTAAAATAATTTATGATTTTATTTATCGATACTTCAGACCAAGCTAAAGTAATCATTGCCTTGAAGCAGGGGCAGGTGGTTTTAGCGCAAAAGAAATTTTTAGCGCCTAAGCGTCAGGCAGAAAAATTATTGCCGGCAATCAATCTTTTGTTGCGTGGGATGAAGAAGAAGCTAACGGATTTAAAAGGCATCGAGGTAGCCGATAGTGGCAGCAGCTTTACCGCTCTGCGTATCGGGGTTCTGACTGCCAATGCACTTGGTTTTGCCTTGAATATTCCGGTTAAGGCTGCCTCTCAGGCAAAGACTCTGAGCCGAAACAAGATAAAAGTAGTGGCCCCTAAATATGATAAAATGCCTAATATTGGCTAAAATATATGAAAAAAATTATCGTTTTCGTCATTTCCGCCATAACCATTTTGTCTTTTTTGCCCCAACCGGTTGAAGCCGCCTCTATTTTTTCTGGCCGGATTTTTTTGCAAGTCCAAGACAAGGGTCAAGCTTGGTATGTCTATCCGCCTGATAGTAAAAGATATTATTTAGGCCGTCCAGCCGATGCCTTTGATGTTATGCGGAAGTTAGGCTTGGGAATATCAGAAAAAGATTTTTATGCGGCCGCTATCAAGGCGCCGCGAAATGTGTTGGGCCGTATTATTTTGCGCGTCCAAGACAAGGGTCAAGCTTATTATGTTGATCCGGTTTCCGGTCGCTTAAGCTATTTGGGCCGCCCCATCGACGCTTTCAATATCATGCGCAGCCACGGCGAGGGAATCACTAATGCTGATTTAGAAAAGATTGCTAGCGGCAGTTTGGATTTAACCACATTCGGGTCTCCGGCGGGCGCTAGCGTTACCTTGACGCCTGATCAAAAGCTGGTGCAGTTTTCTTGGAAATATAAGAACAAGACATATAAATTAGATCAAATATTAAGTAAATCTTTGTATGCTCAATATCAGGCAATGCCTCGAGTCCTGACTTATAACTCTGATGAAGTCCCGGCTAACTTGCGTGATAGTTTTTATGCGATGTTTTTAGTGCCTCGGAGCGGTGATGATTCTTTGACTAAAATTTTAGCCGAACTTAAACGGTTGGCCCAATTAGAAAATATCAGTGGTGATGATTTGGCGGATTTTGTCATGGCTTTTGTCCAATATATCCCTTATGATACGGCCAAAGCGGCAGGAGATAATAAGGCTAATTATCTTTATGAAACTTTGTATCGCAACATGGGCGTCTGCTCAGACAAGAGTTTTTTGGCCCTGGCTTTATTGCGCCAATTAGGTTATGGCGCCTCCATCCTCGATTTTCCTGATAGCAAGCACTCCGCCGTTGGTATTTCTTGTCCTCGCGACCAGTCAACTTCAGCTTCGGGCTATTGCTATACGGAAACTACTAGTTTTTTCCCCATCGGTGCCGCGCCGCAGTCTTTTGTTTCTGGCCAAGCCGAGAGTATCGTCCAATTTGACAAGGTTTTTGACACTAATGAGTTAGGGAAAATGGAAATTTATCAAGAAAATGAAGGAAAAACTTACCAAAATATCATTAAGACCAGGGAACAGGTAGAGGTGATCAAAAAATTAGCTCAGACTATCAATGAAAGTCGGAGCGCCTTGGGGGACCTATCCCTGGAGCTGGCGACTGATCGGACTAATCTGGACAATATGTTGGCCCAACTGGAGGTTTACAAGAATGGTGGCGATTGGACTAATTATAATAGTTTAGTGGTTCAATATAATGCGGCAGCTAAGGATTATAATGATAAAGCGACTAATTATCAGCTGAAAATTGATATCTATAACACCAATGTCCGGGAATATAACAGCCTCAGCCAGGGTTTTTACCAGCAAAACTAAGTAATATTGACATAATTTAATAAATCCGTTAGTTTATAAGGTAGAGGTTAGAGCCTCTATTTTATAATTTTCTAATTAAAAAACATCACATTCGACATATTTTCTTGTCCGCTATTATTAGCGGATCCGTCGAATGGACGTTTAAAGAAAACACTATGAACATCCCCAAAATTGAGGAACTGTTTAAAGCCGGGGCCCACTTTGGTCATCGCACCAATCGTTGGCACCCGAAAATGAAACCGTACATTTTTTGCTCCAAGAAGGGCGTGTACGTAATTGATTTGAATAAAACCCAGGAGTGCTTAGAAAAGGCTTTGGGTTATATTGAGAAGTTGGTCCAGGAAGAGAAGTCAATTCTTTTTGTCGGCACCAAGAACCAAGTCAAGAAACCGATGCGAGCCGTAGCTGAAGCTACCGGCATGCCTTATATCGTCGGTAAATGGTCCGGCGGTTATTTGACTAACTTCCCGGTAATCAAGCGCTCCATCAAGAAATACACCGATTTATTATCCCAGAAAGAATTGGGTCGCTTGGATAAATATACCAAGAAAGAACGTTTGAATATTGATCGGGAATTAAAGAAGATGGAAGCTAAATTGGGCGGCTTGGTCAGCTTGAATAAATTACCGGACGCTTTGTTCGTCTGGGATATCAAAGAGGAGTCAACGGCCGTCGAAGAAGCTATTAACAAGAAAGTCCCGGTTATCGCTATTGTCGATACTAATGTTAACCCGGAATTGGTAAAATATCCGATCCCGGCTAACGATGACTCTACCAAGACTGTTAAGGTGATATTAGATGCAGTCAAGGATACCATCTTGGGAGCTAAGAAGGCCAAGAAAGATTAATTATTTAATTCTCATAAATTATATGGAACAGATAAAAGTCCTGCGGGAAAAAACCGGCGCTGGCATGGTGGAATGCAAAAAAGCTTTGGATGAAGCCGGCGGTGATTTGGAAAAAGCCGTAGAAATTTTACGTAAGAAAGGCATTGCTAAGGCAGCCAAGAGAACTGAGCGCGAAGCAAGCGAGGGCTTGGTTTTGTTGGCGGTCAATGAAGCTGGCAATGAAGGCTATATCGTGGAAATTAATTCGGAGACTGATTTTGTGGCCCGCAATGAGAAATTCCAGGAATTCGGTCAGAAGGTATTGGCTTTAATCAAAGACAATAAGCCGGCTGACCTGGATGCTTTGTTTGCCTTGTCTTTGGATGGATTGTCAGTCAAAGATACTTTGGATAATTTGAGCGGTACTATCGGCGAGAAGTTAGGCATTAATCAGTTTGCCATATTAACGGGCGCTACTGTATCTAGCTACTCTCATTTGGGTGGCCGAATTGGCGTTTTAGTGGCATTAAATGAGGCCGGGAAGGCTGAACTAGCTACTGATATTGCTATGCAAGTCGCCGCGGCTAATCCGAGATATCTATCTCCGGCTGAAGTTTCGGCCGAAGAAATTGCCAAAGAAAAAGAAATCTATCGGGAACAGCTTTTGAAGGAAGGCAAGCCGGAGCAAATGATCGAAAAAATTGCCGAAGGCAAGATTAATAAGTATTATTCCGAGGTCTGTCTTTTGAAACAGGAATATATCAAGGATGACAAGAAGACTGTTGAAAATATTCTGGGCAGCACTAAGATTGAAAAGTTCATCCGCTATAGCCTCTAATTTCTCTCTTCAATTCCGCCTTTCGGCGGAATTGTCTTATCACTTATATTACAACATATGCAAATAGTCCAAGTTCAGTTTTCACCCTGGGATAAAAAGTATAATTTTAGCAACCCGGATGATATTAAGCTTCAGCTTGACGATCAGGTGATCGTGGATACTGATTTGGGTTTGGAAATTGGTCAGGTGGCCAGTTTTATCAAAGAGTCCGAAGCCCCGAGCGGTGAAGAAATCAAACCGGTAGTGCGCTTAGCTAATGCTGAGGATTTGGCTAAGATGCCGAGTCCGGAGAAGAAACAAGAAGCCTTGGAATATTGCCAGGAGATGATTAACAAATATCAGTTGCCGATGAAATTAGTTGATGTCCATTTTGCCTTAAATGGCGCTCGTCTTAATTTCGCTTTTGCGGCTGAGGGCCGAGTGGATTTTCGGCAATTGGTCAAAGATCTAACCACCCATTTCAATACTAGCATCCGCTTGACTCAGATTGGGGCGCGCGATGAAGCTCGGGTTAATGGTGATTGCGGCCATTGCGGCCGGAACCTTTGTTGCCAGAAATTCATCCGCGATTTTTCTTCCATTACTTCAGAAATGGCTGAAGCTCAGCAAGTAGTCCATCGCGGTAGTGAAAGGATTTCGGGCATGTGCGGCCGTTTGATGTGCTGCCTGTCCTATGAATATGACGGCTACCAAGAGTTAGCTAAAAAAATGCCGCCCCTTGGAGCTAGGGTCAATGTTGATGGTCAAAGAGGCGAAGTGGTCGGCCATCATGTCTTGAAGCAATCAGTGGATGTCAAATTCCCAGGCGAAAAAGGCGAAGGGTATGTAGTCATTGAAGTTGATCTTAATCGAAAGAACAAGGCTAACACTAATCCGCATCCAGGTAAAAAAAGAAGATAGAATGAAATAAAAAAGCGCTTCCGGCCGGAGGCGCTTTTGGTTTCTAGGCCAATATTTTATTTTTTGATGTTAATCACTAACGGCAAGTCAGCGAAGTTCGTAGCTTCAGCGCCGGTTCGGGTGCAGTAGCTACAGGAAACCTCATAATTCAGGCCGATAATTTTTGGGGTTAATGACCGCAGGTAATTATAGGAGCAAAAGTCATCGTTTTTCCGGACTAAAGGCCGGAGCAGTTTTTTTACTTTCCGAGTCTCTTTTTCGTTTAAGATTATTGAGAGGTCGGATAATTCAGCATAATTATGTCTGATTAATTTTTCAATAATCGCCCCTAAGGGTCGGCGGGCGGAGAAGGTCCCTAAATCAATTTTTTCTCCTTGATTTAATGAATATTCCATGGCTGTCCTTTTTTGATTTTGCCTTAATGTTAATATAGAAGTAAAATATTGTCAAATAGCTTAATATTTATCATTTTATCGTTTTTGTGCTATAATTTCACTATAACTTATTTAACCTTTATTTATGATTAAGCTAGCTATCAACGGCTTTGGTCGTATTGGCCGCGCCACTCTGAAGGCGATTTTAGAAAGACATCGCGACGTCCAAATCGTCGCTATTAATGATCTAACTGACACCAAAACTTTAGCTCATCTATTGCAATATGACTCTTGCTATGGAATCTATCAAAACAAGGTTACTTCTGACGCTAAACATATTATTATTGGTAAGCATAAGATCCCAGTCTTGGCCGAGAAAGATCCGACTCTATTACCCTGGGGCAAACTGGGAGTCGATGTGGTGTTAGAATGCACCGGCCGTTTTACCAACAAAGAGGGTCTGTCTTTTCATTTAAAAGCGGGAGCTAAGAAGGTTATTCTTTCCGCTCCGGCCAAAGGGAAAGAAGACAAGGTCAAGACTATTGTGTTGGGCGTTAATGAGGACAAGATTAGCCGATCGGATAAACTGTTATCTTGCGCTTCTTGCACGACTAATTGCTTAGCGCCAGTGTCAGATGTCATCCGTCAATATTTCGGCATCAAGAAAGCTATTATGACGACAATCCATTCCTATACGGCCGATCAGAATTTGGTTGACGGCCCGCACAAGGATTTGCGCCGGGCTCGAGCCGCCGCTTTAAATATGGTCCCGACTACTACCGGCGCCGCGCTTGCGGCCGCGGAAACTATTCCGTCCTTGAAAAATAAATTTGACGGCCTGTCGGTCCGCGTTCCCACCCCGGTTGGTTCTTTATGCGATATTGTTTTTATTACCAAGAAAAAAGTTGACGTTGATAAGGTAAAAGCGGTGTTTAAAAAGATTGCTAAGCAAAAGAAATATCAAGATATTATTGAAGTGAGTGAAGCGCCTTTGGTCTCTATTGATATTGTGGGTAATCCTCACAGCGCTATCGTTGATTTGCCGATGACTAAAGTGGTTGATGGCGATTTATTAAAAGTCACTGCTTGGTATGATAATGAGTGGGGTTATTCCAATCGCTTAGCCGATTTAGCGGTTTTATTCGCTAAGAAATAATTTGTTTTATGTCTAACGTTGTCATTGTTTCCGGCCCAGTTATTGTCCAGGACGGCAAGGTGTTATTGAACAAACATGGCGATGATAGTTTTTGGAAGTTTTGTGGCGGCCGGGTAGAGGACTTTGATTTAGGTTTATTAGAAACAGCCCGGCGGGAAGCTCGAGAAGAAATGGGAGCCAATTTAGAAATATTAGATCCACAGCCTTTTTTGCTCTATACTGCCAAGGAGACAGCTGCTGGCCACATTGAAGTTATTCTGGTTCATTATTTAGCGCAGACTAAAGATGAAATTAGGCCCGGGGCTGATATCCGGGAATGGGCTTGGCTAGATATTGCGGATATAGCCCAGGAAGATCTAGCTCCAAATATTATGCCAACTTTAAGGCATTTTGGTTTTATTAAATAATTATGGATATTCTGACTAAAATTAAACAAGCTAATCTGGTCGGCCGGGGCGGCGCCAGCTTTCCCACGGCTTTGAAGTGGGAGGCGGTCAAGCAAGCCGACAGTCTGGCTAAGTATGTTGTTATTAATGCGGCCGAGGGTGAGCCGGGCGTAAAGAAAGATGGCTATATCTTAGAGCATTACGCCGACCGAGTGGTTGACGGCGCCCGCTTAGCCGTGGAATATTTGGGCGCTACCCGTTGTTATCTTTTTATCAATCCAAAGTACTATGAAGTTTATCGTCCCCGGATAATGAAAGCAGTCAAGGCGGCTAAGCTGGAAAAGAAGTTTGGTTTCTTTGTAAAGCCGCATCAAGCTGGTTATATCGGCGGTGAGGAAACTGCCATCTTGAATGCTTTGGAGGGGAAGAAGATAGAGCCACGGTTGAAACCACCGTTTCCGACAATCAATGGCTTGTGGGATGAGCCGACTCTGATTAATAATGTTGAAACTTTATATAATGTTTCTTTAGTTGATAAGGGGGAGTTCCATAATGAGCGTTTCTATACTATTAATGGTGCAGTCAAAAAGAAAGGCGTCTATGCTTTTCCAGCCGATTGGACGATAGAAAAAGTTTTACGCCAGAGCGGCAATTATCCTAATTTTCCTTTCTTCGTTCAGGTCGGCGGCGATGCCAGCGGCGATGTCCTTAACCAGAAGCAATTAAAAGTTCCGGCGAGCGGCGCCGCCTCGATTACGGTTTATGATTTTAAAAAACATGATTCAGCCAAGCTATTGCGCTATTGGTTAAAGTTCTTCCAAGCTGAATCTTGCGGCCAATGCACGCCTTGCCGTGAGGGCACATATCGTTTGAATCGGATATTGGAGAAGAAGAAGGTTGATTGGAAAATGTTTCAAGCCATCCTAACTGATTTAAGCGAAACTTCTTTCTGCGCTTTAGGCGCCAGCGTCCCAGTCCCAATTTGGAGTTATTTTAAGAATATTTTAAATAATAAAAACGTTAGTTTATAATTTTTCGGCGATAAATATTTTTTATAGTCGAATTACAAAATTTATGAGCGAAAATCAAACCATGGAAACTCCAGTAGTTTCCGCCGCTCCGGCTCGATTGTCAATGACCGGCGTGGATGAATTAGTGTCTCAAGCTTTCAAGTTCTATCGTAACAATTTCAAGCAGTTCATTTGGATGCTTTTAGTCGGTTTCTTGGCGGCCTTACCTTTCTATCTCTTTGCTTTCTTGATGGGATTGAATGGGGTTCGAGGTGTCGGTGATATAATTCTTGGCCTCCTAGCCTTCGCAGCCGTGATCTTTATGATCTATTATACTGTCAGGTCCCAAATCGGTGTGTACTTCATCTTGAAGGATCCTAAAATCAGTTTCAAGGAAAATTTCAAGAATACCAGAACTCATTTCTGGAAATTTTTCGGCTTAAGCTTGCTGGTTGGCGTTTTAGTCCTGCTGTGGAGCTTGCTTTTGATAATTCCTGGCATTATCTTTGGTGTTTTTTACGGTTTTGCCATTTATATCTTGGTATTTGAAAATATCGGAGGCATGGCCGCTATCAAAAAAAGCCAGCAGCTGGTTACCGGCTATTGGTGGCCGGTTTTTGGTCGGACTTTATTTATGGTGCTAGGGGCTTTGTTGGCTTCTTTTGTCTTGAGCATCCCTTACATCTTCTTCCCTGAAGGCGGCGTCTTATATTACATCTATACCTTCTTGCATAATATTTTTTGGGTAGTTGTCGCCCCGATTTTCTTGGTATTTAGTTATTTGATGTATAAGGACTTAGTGCGCATTAAGGGTACGGCTAAATAATTAACTATGGCTGAAATTAAGGTCAAAATAACAATTGATGGCAAAAAGTATTCTGTCCCGAAGGGGCAGAGCATTCTTGAGGCGGCGCGAGATAATAATATCTTCTTGCCGTCTTTGTGCTATCATCCCGACTTGGATGTCAAAGCTAATTGTCGCGTTTGCGTCGTGGAAATTAAGGGTCAGAAAAAGCTGGCAACTTCCTGTTCCACTATCGTCAAGGAGGGAATGGAAATTCTTACCGATTCGCCTCGAGTCAAACAAGCGCGTAATCTTAATATTGAATTGATATTTGCCGAACATATTGAAAAGTGTCCGACCTGCACCTTGCGCTATAATTGCACTTTGCTCGATTTGGCGCGGCGCTATAAGATAAAGATTAGCGATTTTCCGGATCGGAAAGGGAAGCGGAAGACCTATAAATTCGCTCAAGCGGTAGAGATTGACGGCAGCCAATGCATTGATTGCCGCAATTGTGTCGATGCTTGTTCTAATATGCAGCGGATCGATTATTTGGAGGTTAAAGGCAAGGGCATCAGGCAAGAAATAGCGCCGACGGCTGACAAGGATACTGATTGTATCTATTGTGGCCAATGCGCCTTACATTGTCCGGTGGCCAGCGCGCAAGAGCAAGATAATTGGTCCCAAGTCGAAAAATTATTGAAAGACAAGAATAAGATAGTCGTTGCCCAGTTTGCTCCTTCGGTTCGAGTCACAATTGGCGAAGAATTCGGCTTGCCTTATGGCCAAGAGAGTACGGGCCGAACCGTGACGGCCTTGAAAAAATTAGGCTTCAAGCATGTTTTTGATGTTAATTTCAGCGCCGACATTACTACGATGGTGGAGGCGGAGGAATTGTTAGAGCGCTTGCAAGACAAAAAGGCTAAAATGCCGATGATTACTTCTTGCTGCCCAGCTTGGGTAAAATATGCCGAATTCTATCACCCGGAATTATTACCGAATCTGACAACCTCCCGCTCGCCTCAGATCCATCTGGGGGGAGTCATCAAAACTTATTGGGCCAAGAAGATGAAGGTTGACCCCAAAAAGATAGTGGTCGTTTCAGTGATGCCTTGCACAGCTAAAAAGTTTGAAGCTCGGCGGGCGGAATTAAAAGTGAACGGCTTATATCCGGTGGATTATGTCATCACTACCAGGGAGTTTGCTTTCATGTTGAAGAAGAATAATATTAATTTTGGCCAGTTGCCCGAGAGCCAGAGCGACAAGATTTTTAATGAAGGTAGCGGCGCGGCTGTTATTTATGGTTCTTCCGGCGGCGTTATGGAGTCAGCTTTGAGAACAGCTTATGCCTTGGCTTGTCGCGATGACAAGGCTAAATTTTGCCAGTCCCGGATAGATTTCCATGAGGTCCGAGGTTTGGGCGATATCAAAGAGGCGGTAATCGATATTGCCGGCAAAAAACTGCGGGTAGCAGTGGTCAATGGTATCGGCTCAATTTCCCAAGTCCTGGCTAATCTGAAAAAATATGACTATATCGAAGTCATGGCTTGCCCCGGCGGCTGTATCGGCGGCGGCGGTCAGCCTATACCCACCACGGCTAAGATTAGGAAAGAACGGATTATGGCTTTGTATCGGATTGATAAGTTCAAGGAGATTAGAAAGGCCCATGATAATAAAGAGGTGCTAGAGGTTTTGGCTTGGCTGAAACAGCAAAAATTATCCCATCCGGTTCTTCATACTAAATATAAAAAGAGGATTAGAACCAAATAATCATATGGAATATATCAAGGAGGCAGTTTTAGGTCGGGTCGGAACTAAGGAGCTAGCCGCTATTATAATTTTGGGTGGCGTTGCTTCGTTCTTGCCATTCTTTATCCACTTGCAATGGATAACCGGTCCAGTGATTAACGCTATATTGATTATAGTGTTGTTCCTGAGCGGTCTGAGGGCGGCCATAGTAGTTTCGGCCGTTCCTAGTTTAATGGCCTTGGCCGGCGGTTTACTGCCAGTATTTTTAGCTCCGGCAGTTCCTTTCATTATTCTAGGGAATATCTTGTTTGTGGCAGTTATCGGTTATCTCTATTACCACTCTAATAAGAGTGACGCTTATTGGCGTAGCACTTTTGTCGGCGCTTTGGTTAAATTTACCTTGCTTTTTATCAGCGCTAAATTTTTGGTATTTTTCATCCAAAATTCTAAAGCGGCAGTAGTGCTGGCGACAATGCTCGGCGTTAATCAATTATTTACAGCTTTGGCCGGCAGCATTATCGCTTTCTTGATATTAAAAATGTTAAAACGAATTTAATAATTAATAAAAATTATATGAGCCAGAGAGCCTTAGGCACTATTTCTATCTTGACGAGCAACCGGCAAAATAGTTCAGCGGCGATGAATAAGCTGTTGACTGATTTCGGCCACCACATCATGGCCCGCATGGGTGTCCACGTCAATCGGAAATGCGTAGAGAATTGTCCGGGTTTGATTACGCTAGCAGTTGATTCTAACCGAGCCGACCTGGAAAATATTGTTAAAGAATTGAATGCTATTCCGGAGATTAAGGCTGAACTGTGTATCCTAATGGAAGAATAATATTATTTAGAATATAAAAAATCCTGTTGATTAGACAGGATTTTTTATATTTGTCAATATTTGCCTGGAAATGGTAAATATATTATACTGAAATCAAAGGAAAATAAATAAATTATGTTATTATGGCGATTCCAGCCTTTGTTTTAGATATTATCAAAAAATTGCAAGCAGGGGGCTTTTCGGCTTATTTGGTCGGCGGCTCGGTGCGAGATTTACTAATGGGGCAAGAGCCCAAAGACTGGGACATCACCACCAACGCCCGACCGGAGGCCATGCTCCAGCTTTTGCCTGGTTCCAAGTATGAGAATGAATTTGGCACGGTTCTGGTGCCGATTAGGGACGAGGCTAACAACGTGGTGGAGGTTACCACCTATCGCTCGGAACAGGGTTATTCTGACCGGC
>JAKLGM010000006.1 GCA_022710685.1 Patescibacteria group bacterium
TTTCCATTCCGGGATAGCCAACCTTTGTAAACGCCTCCGTTACCTTTTAGGAGGCATCCGCCCCAGACAAACTACCCACCAGACACTGTCCCCCGACATCTCGGGGTGAGAATTAAAAATATGCAAGGGTGGTATCTCACTGGCGCCCGAAGGCTCCCACCTATACTGAACATGCAGATCCCTAATTCAATATCAAGCTATAGTAAAGCTTCACGGGGTCTTTTCGTCCAACTACGATTAGTGAGCATCTTTACTCACATTGCAATTTCGCCGAGTACTTCGTCGAGACAGTGCCCAACTGATTAAGCCATTCGTGCAGGTCGGAACTTACCCGACAAGGAATTTCGCTACCTTAGGACGATTATAGTTATCGCCGGCGTTCATCCGCGCTTGGATTCAAGGCTTCGCCTTGCGGCTAACCTCTCCTCTTGACGTTCGGACACTGGCCAGGCATCACCCCCTATACATCCTCTTACGAGTTAGCAGGGAGCTGTGTTTTTGGTAAACAGTTCATTGGGCTCTTTAGCTGCGGCCCCATTGCTGGGGCAGGCCTTATTGCGAACTTACGGCCGCTATTTTGCCGAGTTCCTTAACGAAGTTTCTCTCGTACACCTGAGGCTCCTCGCCTCATCTACCTGTGTCGGTTTTAGTACGGTTACTGTTGCCTTAACCCTAGAGGTTTTTCTTGTCAGCTCCGCCGCTAAAATTGACGCCACCTTGCGGTTTTGTCTCTTCACGACCCCTTGAATTGTTGGCTCCGGATTTGCCTGGAGCCATTCTTGAGGCTATGAACGTCCATATCATAGAACGCTAAAACTTTGAAACTGCGTCCCCCCGTCGGAAAACAACAGTAGTGCTGGAATATTAACCAGCTCATCCATCGACGTTACTAGCACTACACTAGTTTGGCCTTAGGACCGACTAACCCTGGGTCGATTTTCGTTGCCCAGGAAACCTTAGATTTTCGGTGGGCGGAGTTTTCATCCGCCTTCTTGCTACTCATGCCAACATTCTCTCTTCTATCCGCTCCACCAAGCCTCGCGACTTGACTTCGACGCTGAATAGAATGCTCCTCTACCGCTAATAGATAAATCTATTAACCCGCATTTTCGGTAATATACTTAGCCCCGATACATTTTCGGCGCGAAACAACTTGATTAGTGAGCTATTACGCTTTCTTTAAAGGATGGCTGCTTCTAAGCCAACCTCCTAATTGTCGTGGTCACAACACCACCTTTTACACTTAGTATATATTTAGGGACCTTAAATTGCGATCTGGACTGTTTTCCTTTTGACTACGAAGCTTAGCCCCCGCAGTCTGACTCCCGAGTTATATTGACAGGTATTCGGAGTTTGGTTAGAGACGGTATCTTGCGACCCGCCCCCATTCAGTGCTCTACCCCCTATCATAAACACTCGAGGCTAGCCCAAAAGCTATTTCGAGGAGAACCAGCTATCGCCGAGTTCGATTGGAATTTTACCGCTAACCACAACTCATCCCAGAGTGTTGCACGGCTCACGGGTTCGGACCTTCCTCTAGCTTTCGCTAGAGTTCATCCTGGCCATGGTTAGATCACCCGGCTTCGGGTCTTGTCAATGCGACAGATCAATTATTATCCCGAAGCGAAAGCATTCGCTCCTGGAAAATAATTGACACGGGCTATTAACCCTCGCTTTCACTGCACATGCTCTCCAAACGGAGATTATGTAAGCCACATTGAGCAAACTCGTTGGCTCATTCTTCAATAGGCACGCCGTCACCCGGTAAACCGGGCTCCGACTCCTTGTATGTATATGGTTTCAGGTACTATTTCACCTCCCTCACCGGGATGCTTTTCACCTTTCCCTCATGGTACTTGTTCACTATCGATCATAAGAAGTATTTAGTCTTAGGTCATGGTCGACCTAGCTTCAGACGGGATTTCACGAGTCCCGCCCTACTTAAGAACCATAACTACCGAGTAATGATTTTTTTCATCTACGGGGCTATCACCCGCTCTGGCTGAACTTTCCAGTTCGATTCGATTAAAAGCCATTATTTATGACTCGGCCCTGTCTATCTAGGAAACAGGCGCTACGGTCTTGCAACCCCCTCTAAACATGTGGCCCCAGAGCCTTCTGTATAACCATTTCACAAAAGCAAAATAAATTATACGCAGTTTAAAAAGTTTAGACTCTTCCCTTTTCGCTCGCCACTACTAAGGGAATAACTGTTGTTCTCTTTTCCTCCGGCTACTAAGATGTTTCAGTTCACCGGGTCTTCCAGCTGACTTGCGCCAGCTCATCCCATCTTCAATGGGATAGGTTTCCCCATTCGGAAATCTTCGGCTCAAAGGTTGCTTGCCACCTCCCCGAAGCTTATCGCAGGCTGCTACGTCCTTCATCGTCTTCTTATGTCCAGGCATTCGCCATATACACTTATCGAGATTTTCCCACATTTTTGATTTTAACAAATAATGTGTTCCTCTTTTCATCATTCAGAAATTGCATTAAAAGAATAATGAAAAAAAAATAATATTTTTGGTCTGATAAAACCATTGGTTGTCTATAATGATTTTATCACTATTAAGTTATTAACGGACAGACTACATGTTAATGTTTCTAAGCACCAAAGTTGCTGCTTAGAAGTCTAACATCTAGTTGTTTAAAGAAATTTCCTTGGGGACAAAAAAACCGCTCGTGAGCGGTTCAAGCACACTCTAAATTTAGACGTGTTCTTAACCGCTTAATTTTTTTGACTCAAAGAATTTTTTAAACATATTTTAATAGGTAAAAGGCTCAGTAAAAACTGATACTAATTATATACTAATTAAAAACTTTGTCAAGGGTTTTACGCTTGGCCAAAACTAGCTAAAACTCCCCTATTTTAACGATTATTTTCTCTGAGCGGGCAACGGGAATCGGACCCGCCTTTCCAGCTTGGGAAGCTGGCATAATAGCCACTATATGATGCCCGCATTATTCTCTTTGTTTGGGGGTCACCCAGAAGCCCATATACTTGCCCCGCATTAACCTGATTTGGGCGTCCAAACAAGGAATGGCACCAAAAATAATGATAGTCACCGGGACGCAAATCCATTCCAAAACCATCAGGATGCTTTTGCCGAAACCATATTTCTGCGGCCGCTTAGGTAGAAGGATGGTGGAGATGGTAGCTGAAAGCACCATACCAATCATGGCAATGTTCATAAGCCAAGTACTCACTGTCGGCAGATTACCGGACAAGACAGTAATATTAAAACGATCGCCGCCTAAAAGCATTGGCATCCAACCGACCACGGCGATAATCAAAGCATTAGTAGCCCAAGAATGAAAACCATAGATTTGAATCAAGATATGGCGCAGCATCATCTTCCTGTCCACCGTCTTCCAGCGCTTAGCAGTATTAAATATCAAATAGGGGACATTCTCACTGCCCCAAGCCCAGCGCCGTTGCTGCTTATACAAACTCTTAGCTGTCGCCATAAAACTAGCGTCCATGGTGGTGTCCATAAAAACCGGATAATACATCGGCTCCACCCGATAATTCCCCTGATAATACAGCAAACAATGCCAGAAAATCCGTGAATCCTCTGATACCATATTGACCGACCAGAAACCGATATCCGTCAAGGCTCTCCAGGTCATAGAATGGGAAGAATAGGTGGCTAATTTTTCTGGACGAATCTGTTGCATCATCTGCCAGAAAGTATTAGAAGAAGAGGCAACGCGAGCAAAGAATGGCGCTTGCCAGATATTATTATGATAAAGCGGAATCGGCTGATAACTGGCGTGGTAGGGGTCAGATACGGTCAAAAAAGTATGGGTCAATTTGAAAAAATATCCCGGATAAACCACGGTATCAATATCAAAGACGCTCACTAAAATCTTGTTATAGTCCAAGCCCTCCTTGTCAACGATTTCTTCCTGAGCTCTTCTGGCTGCCCAAGCCTGGTTAGCGCCTTTAGCCTTGAGTTCGCCCGGAATCTCGCCCGGGTGATAAGTTATTAAAAAATTACGGAAATGATGGCCGAATTCGGCCTCAATAGCTTTAGCCTTTTTTTCTACTTCTTCTCGACCAGCCCTTTCCTCCATTGCCAAAACCACTATCATATTTTTGGTCGGATAGCCGTCTTTAGTTAAAGACTCCACCGCTGACCTCAAGATAGCCTCCCCTTCATTATAGTTGGGCAAAATAATCAAATGAATAATATCCTCCCAGGACATACCCTGCTCCGACAAAGGCTTCATTATCTTGTCTCGTTCTAAATTTTCACTATCGGCATCCAAAAAACTAACCGGCAAACGGCGGCATTTATCCTCCCAATTAATCAATTTATTTTCTTTAAGTTTTCTATATCCGGCAATCAGATAAATTGCCAAGAAGATGACCAATAGCAGCCAATAGACATCAAAAGCGATAATAAAATAAGCCACCCAGACTGGCTTAAAATAAGAAAACACTAAAAGCACTAAAAGGGTGCCAATAGATAAAAATCCTGGTAAAATTTCCAAGAGGCGATAAATTTTTCTTTCCCGACCGCTAAGTTCCGTGGCCTTACCAATCTTTAAATAATCCATATAGGTAAAAAGTCTATAAAAACTTATAGACTTTTTAAAATATCAATAAATAATAAACTAAAACTGGATCTCCTCCCCTTCTTTTAACTCCTTCTCCGGGGCATTGTCAACCGCCGACTTAGGGGCTGGTTCAGCCTTTATCTCGCGGCCGCGGAAATCAACCGGCCGAGCGCTAGTCAAAGCGCTCAACGAAAGCGGTGCGACTTCCGGCTCATCCTTGGCAATCACTTCGCCGCTATTCGGGCTCCATTTCTGCTTTAATTGCTCTAATTCTATTTGTTTAGCCTTTTTTCTATTCTCAAGATCGTTTTTCTTTTGCTCCCGCACTTTTTCTAAACAATCCTTGCAATAAACCGGGCGAATTCCATCTGGTTTAAAGACTGTCTTGGTGTTCTGACCGCAATTAGCGCAAATAGCATCAAACTTGTTAGTATCATCTATTTTAGGCCGAGGCGGTTGGGGTGCTGGAGCGGTTGGACGCGGAGCCTCAGTTCGGGGCGCTGTCGGCTTAACATAGGTTGAGGTGGCCGCCGGATCTGGAGTAAAATCCCTTTTAGGAGCTGCCGGAGTAAAATCTTTCTTCGGAGTAAAAGCGGCTGCTACTGCCTCGTCTTCTTCTTCGTGCCAGCGCAGAATCTTTTCTTCCACATCCTCTTTCTTACTGGCATAAGTCGCACGAGTATAATCAATTACTCTCTGGGTGTTGCCGGTTTCTTCATCATTAGACAAAGGCGGCAAGCCCCGAGCAGAAAAAGGGTCAGAAGACACGCCATCAATCATTAGCTTCAAATACATTTCATATTTAGGCAAATTGACCAAATCTTCTTCGGTAAAAGTCGGGGTAAATTCCCGCACCAACTCTTCGGCGTCAGCGGCGCCAATTCGGAAAACAATCATAGTACCAACGTTACCAAAAACCGCCGGCTTCACTTTTTCTGACAGCTGTTCCACGTATTGATGGGCCATGACTAAACAAAGACGATATTTTCTGGCCTCGGACAAAATATTGGCGAAACTATCAGTCGAAAAATTTTGGAATTCATCAATGTAGAGATAAAAATCCTTGCGCTCCTTCTCCGGCATATCGACCCGGCTCATAGCGGCTAACTGGATCTTAGTAATCATCATAGCGCCCAAAAGAGCGGAGTTATCTTCGCCGATCCGACCCTTGCTCAAATTCATAATCAAAATCTTGCCTTCATCCATAATTTTCCGCATATCCAAAGAAGATTTCATTTGGCCCACGATATTACGCATAAAAGCGGTGGACAGAAATTGCCCCACCTTGTTTTGAATAGGGGAAACAGCCTCCGAAGCGAACTTATCAGCATAAGAAGCAAATTCTTTCTCCCAAAAAGACTTGACCACCGGATCCTTGATGTTGGCCACCACCTTCTTGCGGAAAGGCTTGTCAGACAAAATACGAACAACGCCCAAAAGGGTAGACCCAGGATAATCTAAAATGGCCAGGATGGCGTTGCGCAAAATATATTCCAAACGAGGTCCCCAAGAATCAGCCCATAACTTTTGGAAAACGCCGATTAAGCCAGAAGCGACCAAGTGACGCAAATGCGGTTCAACCTGCTCCACCACATTGAAAGCTATGGGATATTCAATATCTGCCGGATTAAAATAAATCACATCCTTGATCCGATCTTCCGGGATGAACTCAATAATCTTTTCAGCCAAATCGCCATGCGGGTCTACGACGGCCACACCATGGCCGGCGCGGATGTCATCCACGATCATGTTCTCTAAGATGGTAGATTTGCCCATACCGGTTTTTCCAATCAAATACATATGACGGCGCCGGTCATCTTTCTTGATGCCGAAACGTCGCATCTGATTGCGAAAAGTAGTTTGAGCAAAAAAAGTTATATCACTCATATCCTAATTAAAATTAAAAACCTAATAACCCTGGAGTAACCGTGCCGCCGGTCATAGACTGGACTTGATTTTGTAAGTCTCGCACTAATGTCGGCAGATAAAAAATACTGATGATAGTAGTAATGATAATCAAAATCCAAACTATCCAATTCAACAACTTTTTCCAAAAAACATAACGCTTGATATATTTTACCCGTTCTAATATTTCTTCATTTAAATCTAAATTTTTCTGTTGCAACTCCAAATTCTTCTCCAAGAGAGCCTTGAGCTCTCCCTGATTGTCAGCTTTCTTGATTTCTGGCGTAGTCTCTATCTTTACCATATTAATCTAATTTAGCGCCACTCGCATAAAGTGACATATTTTCGACCCAAAGCCGCTAATTCAGCCATTGTCTTATCATCATAGGGCTCCAGGCTCTTAAATTTCGGGTTAACTAGGTCGGTGTCGGGCTTAAATTTCTGTAAATACCACTTAGCCGCCCCTTTAATAACATCCCCCATCTTCATAATATCGGCCTGATCCAATAATTCAGGCACTATTGTGGTTCGAAACTCATAGGGCAAGCCGCTCTGCTCTATTATTTTAACAGATTCCTTGATTTTAGACCAGTTAACAGAAACGCCGGTGACTAAGACATATTTCTTAGCTGGAGCTTTAAGGTCCATGGCTAAATAATCAACTAACTTAGCTTTAAGTAACTTCTTAATCATGTCCGGATTAGTGCCGTTAGTATCTAGCTTTACCAAATAACCCAAATCCTTAATGCGCTTAATGAACTCAGGCAAATCTTGGTGCAAGGTCGGTTCACCGCCAGTGATAACCACCGCGTCCAGTTTGCCTTGGCGGCTTTTCAGGAAATGGAAAAGGTCATCCTCAGAATAGAGAGAGAGACTAGAATCTTGCTCTTTATTCCGAGGATGACCCGCGGTATTTTTACTTTGTTCTGACGCCTTTATTTTTTCGGGCCAGACAAGCATTGGGTTGTAACAAAATTGACAGCGAAAATTACATCCGACGGTGAAAACAATAGCTGCTACTTTCCCCGGATAATCAATCAGAGTCAGTTTTTCCAGGCCGCCAATTAACATAAGCTATTAGCAAAATTGCTTTTCGTCAACCTTAAAAGTTTTGCGGTCCTTGTACTCGGCCGCCTTGCCCCGATTATAATTTTTAACCGGAGTTAACCAACCGACGACGCGGCTGTAAACGATGCATTCCTGTCTTTGGACTTGGATTGGAGCCATATTTTTTATTTGGTCCGGCGCAGAAATAGCCTCTTAGACTAACCTCACCTGACCTTTAGCTTAATTTAATTATATAATATTTTTGCTTGTTTTACTAGCTCTCACAACAGCTAGGATTACCCTTGATTTCCGCTGGTTTTAGACCCATAGCCTCATCGCATTTCGGGCAATATTTATGTTCACCTGCCAGATATCCATGGACTGGGCAAATCGAGAAAGTCGGGGTAATGGTAAAATAAGGCAAGCGATAGCTATAAACTATTTTCTTTACCAAATTTTTAGTGGCCTCTGGATCGTTAATTCTCTCACCGATATAGCCATGCAAGACTGTGCCGCCAGTATATTTTGTCTGGAGGTCGTCCTGCAAATCAAGAGCGGAGAATAAATCATCGGTAAAGCCGACTGGCAGGTTAGAAGAATTAGTATAATAAGGATCGGCGCCTTCTTTCTTTACTGCCTTATCATTGGCAAAAATAATATCCGGATATAACTCTAAATCTTTCTTGGCAAAACGATAAGTACAGCCTTCGCCCGGAGTAGCTTCTAAGTTATAAAGGTTATTAGTCTCATTCTGATAGTCCATCAACTTCTCGCGCATAAAATCTAAGACCTCAGCCGCAAAAGCATGGCCTTCGGTGGTGGTAATATCTTGCCCCAACAAATTAACCAGGGCTTCGTTCATGCCATTGATGCCAATGGTGTTAAAATGATTTTTCCAATAAGAACCAAAACGAGCCTGAATGTTGTCTAAATAATGTTTGGAGTAAGGATAAAGGCCATCAGCGGTAAATTTCTCAATCACCTTGCGCTTAATCTCTAAGCTATCTTTAGCTAATTCCATCAACGCCAATAAGCGAGTTTTAAAATCTTCTTTATCTTTGGACAAAAATCCTAAACGGGCTAAGTTGATAGTCACTACGCCTAAGCTACCGGTTAAAGGATTAGCGCCGAATAAACCGCCACCGCGTTTTCTCAGCTCTCTGTTATCCAAACGCAAGCGGCAGCACATAGAGCGGGCGTCATCCCTGTCCATATCCGAATTAACAAAATTAGAAAAATACGGCACGCCATATTTAGCGGTCATCTCCCACATCGGCTTTAAAGATTCCCGGTCCCAATCAAAATTCTTATCAACATTATAGGTTGGGATTGGGAAGGAGAACACCCGGCCAGTGGAATCCCCCGCCAGCATAACCTCAGCAAACGCCTTGTTAAACATGTCCATTTCCTCCTGAAAATCCTTATATTTCTCTGATTTTACTTCCCCGCCGATAATCACATTCTCTTCTCCGATCATTTTGGATGGGGTGACATCCAAGGTAACGTTAGTAAAGGGGGTTTGAAAACCAACCCGAGTTGGGACATTAACGTTAAAGACAAACTCCTGCAAACATTGCTTGGTCTCCTTGAAATTCAACTTGTCATAGCGGATAAAAGGAGCGAGATAAGTATCAAAATTAGCAAAGGCCTGGGCTCCAGCCGCTTCGCCTTGCATCGTATAGAAAAAATTAACAATCTGACCTAGGGCCGTCCGAAAATGTTTTGGCGGCCGGCTCTGAGTCTTTTCTTCGACACCACCAAAGCCTCTGATTAATAAATCCTTCAAATCCCAGCCGCAGCAATAAGGCGCTAAAAGTCCGAGATCATGAATATGAAAATCGCCGTTAACATGAGCGTTCCTAATATTTTCCGGGTACATCTTGTTGAGCCAATATTTAGCCGAGATAGCTGAAGCCAAATAATTATTCAAGCCTTGGACCGAGAAGCTCATGTTGCTATTTTCCTTTAAACGCCAATCAGCCCGTCCCAAGTAATCCTCCATCAACCTCTCCTCTGTGCTGCTGCCAATATCACGCAATTGTCGATGCTGGTCCCGATAAAGGATATAAGACTTAGCCATTTTTATCTGACGATTAACAATCAGCGTTTCCTCTACCACATCTTGGATTTCCTCCACCGCCGGAATGCTATGGTAATGGAATTTCTTACTCAAACGGCTAATCACTTCTTCGCTCAACTTCCGAGCTAGTTTTTCCGAACGCTCTAAGCCGACAGCTTCAGCCGCCTTTTCAATCGCTTCGGTAATCTTGGCCGGATCGAAATCAACGATCTCCCCCGAACGCTTTATAATCTTGGTAATCATTTCCTTCTTGGGACTCATAAGGATAATAGATAAAATTTATAAATTATTTTTTAGTGCTTTTCCCGCTCAGGAGCTTGTTCAATTCCTTCTTAAATTCCTGTACGTTTTTAAAAGATTCGTAAACTGAAGCATAACGGATATAAGCGATTTGATCTACTTTTTTTAAATTTTTCATCACTATTTTGCCCACCTCCTGAGAACTGACTTCATTGGTCTTTAAAGCTTGGATATCCCTTTCAATCATATGCACCAATTTCTTGAACTTATCATCCCCAATCCTCTTCTCGCTGGCCTTTTTTAGGCCTGATATCAGCTTATCCCGACTATAGGCTTCCCGCCGGCCATCCCGCTTCACCACCGAAACATCCAAAATCTCCAATTCCTCGTAGGTAGAGAAGCGAAAACCGCATTTTAAACATTCCCGGCGGCGTCTGATGGACAGACCATCAGTAGCAACGCGGGAATCCAAAACTTTAGTGTCAGGATGATAGCAAATGGGGCATTTCATAGGTCAAAATTAGCAACAAATATTGTAATCAAACGAGTTTTTATCCAATCTTTACAAATTATTGAAAAAATGGCATTACTACTATATGTAGTGGCTCAATCTGATAAAAGACCACAATATGTTGTACAAGAGTTATTATAGCAAAAAAAGAAATAGGGGACAACGCTTTAAATTTTGCCTAATCTCAGCCCCTTTTTTAACACAAAAAAGTTATCCACAAGACTTTTATTTATTAGCTATTTTTTATCATTTTTTTAACCCCAACCGAGCATTAATTTGCCTATAAATTACAAACAAAAAAGACCTGGGTAAACAAGGTCTTTTCTTTTGATATTCAATATGTGGAAAATAGCCATTTACATCATCTTTTTCCGAATAAACGCCGGGACACTCAATTCTTCGTCATCTTCGTCCTCGCTCTTCTTTAATTGGGGCTTGGCTACTGGTTTAGACGGAGTGGCTTTCATATCATAATTCTTATCTTTCTTCTCAAACCAGGAAAAATTTAAATTGCTATTCTTGGCCTCCTTAACTTCTTCTCTTCTTTCCTTGTCTTCCTCTTCTTTTTTAGATTCATCTTTCTTTATAAAACTACTGGGAGTGTAGGCCGAACGGAGCGGAGCCGCCTCAGGGACAAAATCATCACCGCGTCGTTCTCGGTCATTGAAACCAGTAGCGACGATGGTCACCTTCAACTCATCTTTTAAACGATCATCTACGACTGCGCCAAAAATAATCTTGGCATCTTCATCGGCTAAAGAATTGATGATGCGTGCCGCCTCGGAAACCTCCATCATGCTCAAATCAGAACCGCCAGTAATGGTAAAGACGATGCCTTTAGCGCCATTGATAGAAGTTTCTAATAAATTGGAATTAATAGCAGAGCGAACAGCTTCTTCAGCCTTGTTCTCGCCCGTAGCTTGGCCAATGCCCATTAAAGCCGAACCGGTGTTTGCCATAATCGCCCGAACATCATTAAAGTCAGCATTAACAATACCGGGGACGGTAATTATTTCAGCGATACCTTGGACGCCTTGGCGTAAAATATTATCAGCAATCTTGAATGAATCTAATAATGAAGTTCTCTTGTCAATAATTGTCAGCAGCTTTTCATTAGCAACAGTAATAATCGTATCTACTTTGCTAGCTAAATCATCATAACCCCTGTCAGCGATCCGTTTGCGCTGGCCACCCTCAAAAGAGAACGGCTTAGTAACCACAGCGATGGTTAAAGCTCCTAAATCCTTGGCAATTTCAGCAATAAGAGGGGCTGCTCCGGTACCAGTGCCACCACCCAAACCACAGGTGATAAAAACCATATCTGACCCCTTCAGTAAATCCCTGACTTCAGATTGAGATTCTTCGGCTGCTTGGCGACCTAACTCCGGATTCATGCCAGCACCCAAACCACGAGTAACCGTCTTACCAATGTGCAATTTAATATCAGCTTTATTATTATGTAGAGCCTGGACATCGGTATTAATAGCAATGAATTCCACCCCTTGGATACCTTCTTCTACCATGCGGTTAACAGCATTGCCGCCGGCACCGCCGACGCCAACCACTTTAATCTTGGCAAAGGTTTCAGCTAATGGTTTAACTTCTGGCATATATATTGAAATTAATAATTAATTTAATTTTTAGCATCTTAACTTAAAAGACAAAAAAATTCAACCCTATTGCGGCATCATTTTTCCGATAAAGCCCTTAACCTTGTTAACGACGCTGGAAATATTCTTCTTTAAAGGGTTGGCTGCAGCGCCGGGCAAAGAATGGCTACCCCAAGCAACCAAGCCTAAGGCGGTCAAAAACTCTGGGTTGCGCGCCTTGTCAATCGCGATCTTCACATTCTTAGCCTCGCCCAAAGAAACCGGCAAACGTAATTTTCTTTTAGCCGTTTCAGTAATACCTTGGAGCATGGATCCGCCGCCGACTAATATAGCGCCAGCCGGAAGCATGCCGGAGCGATCAATCTTCTTTAATTCTTCATCAACTTTTTCAAAAATTTCCTCGACCCGAGCTTCAATAATCTCGGCTACATACTTGCGAGAAATAATATCAATATTATCGCTAATCTTCTCTTCTTTGACCAACTGGCTGATATCCACCTCGTCTTTCTTGGTAAAAGCATCGGATTCAGAATGGCCATATTCAATCTTAATGCGCTCGGCCAAATTTATCGGACAGCGCAAACCAATGGCGATATCATTGGTAATATGATCGGAACCGATAGGCAAGATAGCCGTATGAAGTAAATTACCTTCTTCGTAAACTGACAAGCTGGTAGTGGTCGCGCCGATATTAACTAAAGCCGCGCCTAAATCTTTCTGGCGATTATCAAAGACTGTTTCAGCCACCGCCAAAGACGACAACACCAACCCTTCAATATCCAGGCCGGTGCGATAAATGGCTTTAGTCAAATTCTTAATCTGATTGCTCAAACCTAAAATAATCAAAGTCTCAACTTCCAGGCGCACGCCGCTCATACCAATCGGATCCTTGATATCCTCCTGATTATCAATCGTGAACTTAATCGGAATAACATGCAAAATTTCATAATTATTAGGTACTACCATGGATCGAGCTGCGTCAATGGCGCGCTCCACATCATGCTCATCAATTTCGCCGTCGCTTTTAGAAACTACCACGACGCCCTTGCTCTTCTCACACTTTATCTTCGGACTGTTAATACTGACCCAGACGCTCTCAAGCGGCACGCCAACCAGACGTTCGGCTTTTTCCAGACAAGCTGAAACCGAAGAAGTAGCATCTTCAATGCTATTAACATTCCCCTTGGAAACTCCCATGGTCGGAGATGAGACAGCGCCGATAATTTGAATTTCTTCCGCGTCAAAACCTTGGACTTTCTGACCAATTACCAAGCGAATATTAGTTGAGCCAATATCAAGACCGGCGATTATTTCCTCCTTCATAAATCGAAAATATTTAAGATGATTGTATATCCTTAATTATACTAGAAAACAACAGAATTGCCAACTGTTTTTAGGCCGATAATAGGCCCCAATACCAGCGTATTACCTCAGATCCAAAAAATAGGGTAATTATCGCCCCTAAAGCCAAGAAAACCCCTAAGGGCACTTTAGTTTTGAGGCCCTTTTTGGCCCAAAACATCATAACCAAGCCAGTAATAGCGCCGATAATATAAGACGACAATATGGCCGTTAACAATAAGCGCCAATCAGGGAACATCAAGCCCATTAAACCACCCAACCAGATATCCCCCTCCCCAATTCCCCGGCCCTTAGTGAGCAAAAACTGTAAACCGAAAAAGGCCGCGCCGATTAGAACCGCCAACAGAATTGAAACGAACCCATAGCCTAGCGCTAAATCAAATATTAAAATTAACACCCCGCTCCAAATAATCGCCGGCAAAGAAATCATTAACCAGCGCGCGTCATAGATAAAAACCATAATCATCACCGCCACTATCAGCCAAGCGCGCACTAAATTGCCCAACAAACCACCCTGCATTATTAACTGATAAAAGTCCAAAGATGAATAAGCCAAACCATGGCCATAAATCCTGATAAAAACCAAGACGAAAAGAATTCCGGTAATAAATTCTACCAAAGGATACTGGACAGAAATTGCTTGCCGACAATGGCGGCAGCTACCCTTGAGCGCTAACCAGCTCAAGACCGGAATATTGTCATACCAATGAATCTTTTTCAGGCACTTTGGGCAATAAGAGCGGCCCCACAAGCTCTTGTTCTTGTATAAACGCCAAACCAAGCAGTTTAAAAAACTGCCGATGATCAAACCCAAAATTAAGGAGCCGAAAAGAAAAATATAAGCCATATTATTTTTTTATTTTATATTTAAAAACATAATAATCTACTAAAGCGCGATAAGCCCCTTGGAGCAGCGCTGCCTTGAAGCCGACCAAACCGGAACGCCAGGCGCCCGAAAGCAATGTCCGAGCGAATACCAAGCAAAAATCAAAAGGCAATAATACCAAAGGATACTGTCTGCGAATCAGTATTTTCTGCGGCCAGTCAGATCCAGAATAATTAAACTTTTTAATAACACTAAAATCCTGATTATAATAACGTGCCTGAATCTTGGCCCAGGGTCGCCACTTAGAATTAAAACGGCTCCACCTATAGTTATTATACTCTGGTTCATGCCGCAAGACCAAATCACAGCGCTCTACCTGGCCGGAAACTTCAGCCACGAATTGGGGCACCCCAAGAAAATGTAAGGAATCTTTCCGAAAAAAACACCTTTTATAAGGCCAATTCCTGGTTATTTCCTTCTCCCCGTCCCAAAGCGGCCAAGCAAACTCATAGGCTGCCACGCGAGGATTAGCTGCTAACGCCCTCAAGCCCTGACTTAACTCATTCGATAAAAATTCATCAGCATCAATTTGCAAGATCCATTCTCCCTGAGCCTGTTCATAAGAAAAAGGGCGATGCGGCTCAGCAATCCCGACAAACTCTTTCTCCCAAACAGCTGCGCCGAATTGCCGACAGATATCTAGAGTTTGATCGCTGCAAGAACCATCATGAACTACAATGATTTCATCAACCGCTCCAGCCAAACTCTTGAGGCAACGCTCGATGAGCCGCGCCTCGTTGATAACTACCAAGCAAGCTGATATTTTTATTGCTGCCATACCTTATGATAAATTTTCTTCAAAGAATAATAGAATTTAGGAAACCTCTTTAACGGCCGCAAACACCAATGTTTCCAATTTTGTAAATACCCGGCCCGGAGAGCGGCGGAACTATAATAACGCTTGGCTAATTCTGGATGGCGGTCATATTGGTGAACAACATTTGCTACTTCTCCTGACTCATTCAATAATTCTCCGGCTGCATTTTGTTTGTAGTTATTAACCAGGCCCAAAGTCAAAACTGGACCAGACTCATTCGAAAAAATGTTAAGCTGAGGCAGTTTAGCAGTATAGACTAGATAGTTATGAAACCCCTGACCGACAATGCCAGGCGGACCCACTCGAAATATCAGATCAATTTTACGCTTTAAGTAATCAAGCAACGGCAGCCAGGGGCTAATAATAATCCCATTGCAAGAAATCGGCCTAGCCTTAATCTGATCATAAACCAAGTCCCCGAAAGATCTTTTAATCCAAGAAGAATTATGGGGGCAAGCTGCAATCGTCCGCCTTTTATCCTCTAAAAAAACGCTCAAATTGCCCTGGTCAGCAAAAGCAAAAGGATCCTTTTGAAAAATAACATCGCGCACGTCAGTTAACATTATTCTGTTATATTCCCGCCCAAAACGGCTCAAATATAAATAATACATAACAAAACGCTCAGTGCACAAACTAAGTGGTAAATCATATTTTTCCGGCAAACCTAAATTCTGCAGAAGATTATCAAAGCCAGAGATAAAAGGATAGTGTTGAGAAAAATATATCAATTCTACTCCTTGTTGACGCAACTTAGCTGCAGTCTTTGAGCTTATTCCCGAAACAAACAGAACGACCTTGCCCGACCAGGAGACCCGAGAAAGAGAATCAAGGAAGGGCTGAATTTGATCGTAATTATAATCTTTCACCATCCCCAATATCAAATTAGCCATAAAATTATTTCTTGCCAGCTTTAATTTTTTCTACTAACGCTGCCGGAATCTGCTTATTACTATCCAAAACTAAAGCCTGATTCAGATACTTCAAAGCCAAATCATCTTGACCTTGTTCCTGATAAAGAATTGCCGCGCCCAAGGGCCAGATATAATCCTGCGGATGCCTTTCAGCGCCACGCAAATTATACCAAATAGCCTTATCTAAATCACCCTGCATAAAATAACAATCGGCTATTTTTTTGTAGGAAGCGGCATCAAACAGATTGTGGCGATAGGCCTGAAAATAATTATCTCCAGCTAAAGCATAATTCCCCTGGGCAAAATAAGTATCGGCTAAATTCCTATAAACAATGGAACGGTAATGCCAAACAACGCTTTCCAGAGTCGACAGAGCTGCCGGCTGATTAACCGGATCCGGCAACAAAGATAGTGCCTTATTAAAATCTTCTATGGCTTTTTTATTCTCCCCAACCAAAGCATAGAAGCGACCCCGATTCAAATAATTTTTTGGCATCTCCGGGGCAAAAGCAATGAGCCAATCATAGTCCCCTTCGGCCAATTCCCGATTCGACAACAGAGAGTAGATCTTGGCCCTAGTATAGACGTCGTCAAAGGTTTCTGTTTTTATCTCTTCTAAAATCCGAGACAATTCCTGCTGATAAAGCTTGGAAATAAGGGGATTCAAGCTTTTATCTAATCATAGGGCAAAGAATCAACCAGATAATAACGATACTCCGGATTATAGATATTCTGCATCTTTATCTTCTGATAAGAGAACAAAGCTTGGGCATAGTCCCCTTGAGCGATGTTCTGCCGCATCTGCCAATAATAACTATCAGCCCTCAGGACTCTAAGTTCGCGTCCTAAATGGCAAACAAAAAGAACTAGAACTCCAACCAAGAGTAACCACTTTAGGTAGGGCCGAATCTTCAATTCCATAATCCTATGATCCGATGACTTACTCTTGATGCTGATTGCCGCCATGATAGCGAGGGCTGCCCAAAAATAAACCTCCGTCGTAACTACGGCAAAACCAAAGAATAAAGACACTAAATAAGAAGATGCTAAAACTAAAAGAATCTCGGCTCCAAGGCCCCAATCCTTGTTTCGGTGCAATTTGATTCCTTGGCGGAAAAAAGAACCATAAAGCCAAACATAAAAAACCAATCCGATTATGCCACCAGTTAAAAGAATATCCAAAACTATATTATGACTTCGGTTAGTTGTGGCATTAACAAAACCTGTCAAAGCCCAATCAGATTGATAATAGCGCCCAATTCTCTCCCCTTGATTTTCCAAGCCGTAACCCCAGAAAGGGCGCTCTAAAAATGAATCCCAGCTGGCTTGCCAAAAGTTTAAACGAGCCGAAACACTGCCTGAACCGAAATCAGTCATCCCTTTGATTCGGCTGACGACATAAGAGCTCTGAGACAAGAATAAGATCGCCACGACCAAAACGCCGCTAAGCGATAGCCAAAGACGGCGGCGTTGCTTCTGATTGAATTTGGGCAAATAACGCCGAAAAATAAAATAGGCGAAAACCATTAAAGCAAATATCAACCCTAACCAGGCCGCCCGGCTGCCAGTTAAAACCAAACAAACCAACTGGAACGACATCAATAAGGCCAGACAAAAACGCAGCCAAAAACCCCGCCCCTTTATCATCCCCAGCCAAGCTAGTGGCATAGTTAAAAGCAAGTAAGACCCCAAATAATTAGGCTGGCCGAGCGTTGCTGTGGTCCGATGGGTATTAAAAGGAGCTTCGTTCCAGGCAATAAAATCAATCCCTAAAATCTGCAAAATCCCATACAAGCTAACAATTAAAGATGAACCCAAAACCACTACACCAATCTTTTTTAATCTGATGCTTAAGTTCTCGGCCGTTAACAAATTATAAAGGAGTAAAATCCACCATAAGCCGTAAAAAAGCAAACTAGAATAGCCCTGGAGACGATCACCCGAGCCGTAGAAACTATTGACCGAATCAATAGAAAGAAATAAGGATAAACCCCAAAAAATTAAGAACCCCAAAACCGGCCACAAATACCGGGGAGAAAATTTATAAAAACGACCGGTCCATAATATCTTTGCCAAAGTTAAAACCGCCAAGAGCCCAGTCAAAGAACGAAAAACAACTAATTTATTAAGCTCAAAAACATTATTAGTCTTGAAAAACAAAGCCATAGCTAACGGCAGCAAGAAAAAGATCAATAAATAATTGATTTCAATTAAATTATCCAGGACTTTAGTCCAATTAAATTTTAGTTTTATTTTGTTCATAGTCTAAGACCATTATACCAAACAAAAAACCGCCTGGAAACAGGCGGTTTTTATACTCCAGATTAATTAGATCTTTTGCGATTCTGCCATTTTTCCAGAATCACCACAAGTGGCGAAGCCAGGAAAATAGAACTGTAGGTACCGAAGAAAATACCAACTAATAGCGCCATAGCAAAATACTTGATAGAAAGACCACCAAATAAAACAATAGACAAAAGCACCAATAGAACCGTCATGGAAGTATTAATGGAGCGCACCACGGTCTGATTAACGCTGCGGTTAACGGTGTCCTCAAAATTATCAGCTGATTTCGGCAAGTTTTCCCGAATACGATCAAAAACCACAATAGTATCATGGACGCTAAAACCTAAGACAGTTAAAACTGCGGCGACAAATGAAGTATTGACCTCCACCCCCCAGAATTTACCCAAGAAAGCGAAAAAACCAATAGTAATGACAACATCATGAAACAATGCTATCAAAGTCACCGTGCCATATTTCCAAGAAGCAACCGGCTTAGAAACCTTACGGAAGGCATAAGAAATATATAAACTGATGGCAAGTAATACTAAGATAATGGAATAAATCGCTTTGCGTTGTAATTCGAGGCCGACCGAAGGACCAATGGCTGTAAAATTCAACTCTTCAAAGCTGCTCAAGGCCGGAGTGCTAGTACCCTTATTCTCAACCGGGTTTTTAACACTATCCAGTTTCCTTAAAGATGCTAAAACTTTTTGGTGAACCTCTTCGCTGTTTTCCTGAAAACGCAAGATAACAGAAGTGTCTGATGGCTGAACTGAAAGACTGCTCAATTTTAAGTCTTGGACAGCGTCAGAAACCTCAACAACACTAGGCTTATTAGCCCCAAACTTTGCCTCTAATAAAGTGCCGCCGGTAAAGTCAATTCCTAATTTCAAACCCCAAGCGAAAATAGCATAAAAAGCGACAGCCAAAAGGACTACTGAAATTCCGAGCCAAATTCTCCGTTTTTGTATAATTTTGTAGGTCATAATATTTAAGTAAAAATTACTAGTTTGAAACTATTTAGTTTCAGAAGCTGATAATTCTTCTTTTTTGTTTTTTACAGTAGTAATTAACCAATGATATTTAGTCAACCAACGGTTAGAAATCAATTTTAAGAAATTTCTAGTAACAAAAATTGCGGTAAACATAGAGATAATCACACCCAAGAACAGAGTTACTGCAAAACCCTTGATGACACTAGTGGAGAATTGAATCAAGACGAAACAAACAATCAAAGTAGTAAAGTTACTGTCTCTAATGGAAGGCCAAGCCCGATTAAAGCCATCTTCAATCGCCTTACTTAAATCTTTGCCATTTCTCAACTCTTCTTTGAGACGCTCAAAGATTAATATATTGGCATCAACCGCCATACCGATAGACAAGATAAAGCCAGCGATACCAGCCAGGGTCATAGTCACCGGCCAAAGCTTAAAGATAGCCAAAGAAATCAGACCATAAATAACCAAAGCGAAGACTGACAATAAGCCAGGCAAACGATAGAAAAAAATCATGAATAAGGCAACAATAGCTAAGCCGATTAAGCCGGCCTTGATGCTATTATCTACTGACTGCTGGCCTAAAGTTGCGCCGACAGTTTGCTGGCTAACCAAGGAAATTGGAACTGGTAAAGCACCAGTATTCAATCTTTGCGCTAACAATTTAGCCTCCTGAGCGGTAAATTTGCCACTGACACTAGCTTTGCCGCCGCTAATCTTTTCGCTTACAGTCGGAGCGCTAATCGGATAACCATCCAAGAAAATAGCCACCTGTTGGCCCACGTTACGGCCAGTGATATCTTCAAATAATTTAGCACCCTCTTCATTAAACTCTAAAGAAACCTCCGGTGATCCGTCATTCGGATTGAAGTTGACCACGGCCCGCTTTAAATATTTTCCAGTCAATTCGGTATTTTTCCACTCACCCTCAGAGCTCGGGGTCGCTAAATCAGCAGCCGTATACAGCGGGAAAGAAATATCACGCAAATGATATTCCATAGTCTTCTTATCATCGCGCAAACGCTTGTCTTCCAATTTAACTATATGATAGGCCTCTTTAGTATTAATTAAATTCCAATAAACAGTGCCTTTGGCCAATCCCTTGACTGGTTTTACCAATTCCGAGTTAACATCTTCGGTCATCCAACCTAAATCACCATCATTTTCAGCCCCGATAGAAATTCCAGAATTACCAGAGCTGATATCTTTTGGCTCATTGTTAGTCTTGGCTAAGGCAGCAAAATCACCGCCCTTAACAGCTTCAGCTAAAACCTTCTTAGCCTTTTCGTTCTGGCCTTTATTCATTTCATCTAACTTAGCTTGATCAACCGGAGCGGCAGAAGTAGCGCCATTATCTTTTTCTCTAAATTCTAATAACGGAGTTTCGCCAATCATCTTAATAGCCTCATTAACATCCTTGATACCAGCTAATTCAGCAATAATCCGATAGCTGCCAGACATAGTTTTATTAACCTGGACCACCGGCTCGCTCACACCAAAAATATTAATGCGGCGCTCAATCACATCGCGTACGCCTTCAAGAGCCGTTCCTTTGTCAGCTTCGGCTAAATTAGCCACATCAGCTTCGTAGACCAATTGGCTGCCTCCCTGTAAATCAAGGCCCAAACGGAATGGGATATCTTTGACTTTCGGCAAGACCACAAAATTCTTGGTCGCGCTAGCCAAGCGATCACGACAGTTATTATAATAATTGCCGCCGGTAATTAAAGCGCCGGTCAAAGCCACCAGCATGATAACCGAAAAAATCCACCAAGCGCGGCGGCGCGGGGTAGCGGTAAAAACTCTCTGGAAAAAATTCTTTTTCATAGTGTTTATATAATAAATGACCAGACACGAATGATAGTCATAAGCGTGTTTGGCTGGGATTTTATTAAGCTATCTTAGAATAAAAATAAATAAAAATCAAGGGATAAAAGTGTATAAATAGTGAATAAAAGTAAAATTGACAAGCCACCATTTTTCTTTTATAATCTAATTACAATTATAAACTAACCACGCAAAATATGCCATTAATTCCTACAGTTATTGAAAAAGAGGGCCAAATCGAAAGAGCCTACGATATCTATTCCCGCCTCCTCAAGGATCGCATTATCTTCCTAGGAGAAGCTATTGACGACCACACAGCTAATATTGTCATCGCCCAATTGCTTTTCCTAGACGCCGCCGACTCTGACAAGGATATCAAATTTTATATAAACTCCCCGGGCGGCTCCGTGACCGCCGGCCTAGCCATCTATGACACCATGCAATATATCAAATCTGATGTTTCCACTATCTGCATCGGTATGGCAGCTTCTATGGCCTCGGTTCTCTTGTCAGCTGGCGCCCCAGGCAAACGCCTCGCCCTCCCCAACAGCGAAATTATGATCCACCAAGTAATGGGCGGCGCTGAAGGCCAAGCCACTGATATTAAAATCCGGGCCGAACACATCCTGAAAATCAAGGACAAAATGAACCGCATCTTTGCCGAACATACCGGCCAGAAAATCGCCACAATCGAAAAAGACACCGACCGCGATAATTACATGAGCGCCGAGGAAGCCAAGAAATACGGCATTATCGACAAAATCATCAAAAAGCAGATATAAGACAAGCAAAAAAATAAAAAGACGAGCGTAAAATAGCTCGTTTTTTTATACAAAACCATCGGAAACCCCATAATATCATCGGTCTATTGACAAACATTAAATATTATGATATAATTTATTCAGTTTTTTAACAATCACCAAACTCTAAAGCCATGAAAAAGAGCATTTTTTTATCCGCATTATCCCAGTTGAGTATCATTATTTTGGCGCTATCAATCAGCAGCTGTGCTAATCCCCACAAAAGAACGATTGAGTTTCGAACAGAAAATAAAAAAACTGATTCGCTCAAGACCCAAAATAATTTTAACACATTTAAAAACAAGATGGCATTTTATATTGATCCTTATAACGTTATACTCGATATATTTATAACGAGAAGACATCACAACTCCTGGGAAATAATTAATCAGACATCGACCAACCTCTCAATTTCAATCCAAAATCCTTATTCTAGTCACAAAGCTCTTATATTTTTAGCTCCAAATGATTCTATTACGCTGTCGTCTTCACTACTTAATGATTTGGACGAGTTTTACGAAGGATATTGTTTAGTGAAATTAGGATTTCAAAATGACGAATTGAGATGGAAATCATCCAGAAGAAAAATGGTCCCGGTTGGCAAATGGGAGATAACCGAAGAATATCTAAAAAAATCTATGGCCTTAGAATACGAGAAATTATCAAGAAATAACTAAAACTACCAAACAAAAAAGGAATCTCCGGATTCCTTTTTTTCTTATCTAAAATATTTTTACAATTATTTCTCCACAAAAAACGACCGAATCATTGCCTCAAAGATGTTGGCGTAATCCAAATTCTGATCAGAAATCGGGGTATAGGAGATAATATAAATGTTTTTTAACGCAGCTTCAGACAAGTAGACAATCAAGCCATCAGCGCTCTTGATGCCCTCCCAATTATTATATTTCACTGCTTGACTGGCAAGCGGGGCGGCACCAAATTCAGATTGATACCAGTCGCTAATAGTCTGTTTATTTTCATTAGCCTGGGAAACTACCTGGATAAAAGATTGGTCATCGGCGGTAAAGATAACCGAAGCTCCCTTATCAACCAAATCTACCTTCCAGCTCTTGATATAAAGGATGCTATATTTATAGCCGACGTTAAGATACTTCTTTATATTAGAATTATTAACCAACTTTCCAGCTCCGGCCGGATTATAGCCGCTCACCAACTCAGTCAAATCATTAAACTTGTCATCATCAGAATCAGGCGCATTAGCATCGGTGCCTAAAAGAGCCTCTTCCTTGTCATTCAGGCCATCAGAATCAGTATCTGGGGCCGCTTGCGGCTGTGGAATCTCAGGCGCCGCCGGAGTGACAGCTGGCTCAGTGCTAGTAGCCGGTTCATCCGTCGGAATGACTTCCGGCACTGTTGTCGTTCCGCTCGGAACTACCGGCACGCTCGGAACTACCGGAGTAATTGGTACTATCGGCTCATTGGTATTTGTCGGCTTAGTGCCCGCGGAAAAAAAGTTAAACTTTTCCGGATTCTTGATATAAGCAAAAGCGCCATAAGCTAAAAGGCCCACAATAACTATGCCAACCAGGACAATAATCAAGCCCGTCTTCTGGCTTTTGCCATGAGCCATACCCTGCCCCTTATTCTCTCGGCTCTTGGCTAGATCGCTGCTCGGAGTGTGGTTAAAATAATCTTCATAACTAAAAGTCCCGGCCTTATAATTTTTAGGCATCTTATGAACTACTACGTTCTGGGCGATTTTCTCGTCCAGAGCTTTATTTTTAGCCACTTGGGCATCATCCAATTCTACCGCTTTTTCATTCTGACCGAACATAGTTATTTAAATAGATTATTATTGCAACTTGCCAGCGCCATTCGGATTATAGCCGGCGGTGACTTCAGCACCATCATTATAACCATCAGCGTCGGTATCCGGATTGTTCGGATCGGTCTTGTAGGTCTTGACCTCCGGCTCATCTTCTAATAAATCACCATCGGTGTCCTTTAAAATCGGGCTAGTGATATAAGTTTTCATCTCGTCGCCATCAGTCAAACCGTCGCCATCAGTATCAGCTAAAGCCGGATCGGTACCCAAAATTTGCTCTTCCGCATCAGTCAGGCCATCACTATCAGTATCAACATCAACCTCAATAGTAGTGGTAGCAGTAGTAGTAGCCGGGGTTGAAGTTACAATTGGAGTTTCGGGTTCATTTTGAATCTGATTTGGGACAACCGGAGTGTTTTCTACGTTGTTCTGTAAATCCTTGGCATTATTTAACAAAAATTTATTATAAATAAAATAAGCGGCTCCGGCCACTAAGGCCAAAAGCAAAATAACCACGAATAATTTCTTTAAAACCCGGCCCATGCTAGATTTATGCCCGGTTTCTTCATCATCAAAAGACAGCGGAGCGGCGGTTGGGGCAGCTACCCGAGCGCCTACGGCCGGATTATTAATAGCAGCGCCAGGCATTGGTGGAGTCATTGGGCGCGGAGTGACCGGAACTGGGTTTGAAGCAGCAGCCGGGGCGCTATCAGTATCGGCAAAAATGTCATCAATTTCCTTGTTTTTTGGATCTAAATTATTAAACATAATTTTATTATTTATCCCAAGGCAGACGAAGCTGCTTGGAACAGTTTTAAATATTTCAAATTATCTTTATTATAACATTAATTTCCTGCTTTCGGCAATAAAACTAACGGCTTTGTGATCCGCCACCGATATTAATAGAATTAGTGCAGACTCCGCTAGAACAAGTCTGGCCGGAAAGGCAGGTGCCGCAAGAACCAGTACAACCATCGGAGCCGCAATTCTTGCCGGCGCAATTAGGGATGCAATTGATTTCCAGGCTACCGCCGCCAATTACTGAAATAGAACAGAGGCCATTACTGCAAGTCTGGCCGCCAAGACAGGTGCCGCAAGAACCGCCGCAACCATCGGAGCCGCAATTCTTGCCAGCGCAATTAGGAGTACAGCCGCAAATATTAGGCGTCCCGGTGCCGCCGCAAACGCTCGGCAAAATGCAAGATTCGGTTCCGGTAGCCGCTCTGGTAGTGCCGCAATTGCTGGTCTGGATAATTGTGCCACATTTGCCGGTTATAGACGGTAACCAAGAAGTAGCCATACAACATTCACCGATAGTATTACAGGGGCCGGAACAGCCAGCCGGGCAAGGGCGATCCTGAACACAACGCAAGGAATAATATTTGTTGCTTGGAGATGAAGGGTTGATAGCATTCCTTTCTAAACGGAATTCATCTTTTTGCAGGCCGCGATACCAAACTGTGCTTCCGCCCGAAACTAAACTTGAAGTCCAGAAGAAAGCCCTGTCGCTCCTGTTGGCAAAAACAGTCGTAGTAGTCCCATTGTTCATAGTGGCATTTCCAGCTAAAAGTCCTTCAAAGCCGCTATCGCCATTTTGCATCATCTTGTAACCTGGATTGCTCTGAGTGGTGCCAACAAAGCCGGCAACATCAACATCATTGTCGTTTGGGCAAGTGAATGTCTCCAGAACTTGAGCTTGAGCGGTGTTAACCCCTAAAAACGGAGTTAACCCATTATCATCAACCCGACTAGAATTCTGATCCTGATTGATAGGAACAGTAATGCCGCCACTAGAACACATGCCTAAATTCAGCGCTAATTTTTTATATTCTTCATCACTCGGGACATGCCATCCCGGAGGGCAGATGCCACGAGCCGATTCCATTTCAGAACCCGCCATGGCCTCACTCTGCCTGTAAAGACGGCCTTCGGCCTCGCAGTAAGCGTTATTATTGTTATAGCACTTGCCAATTGTATTTTGCTGCGTCGTGAGGCTGATTCCAACCTGAGCCGAAGCTGAATTGGCACGGAATATCTGGCTTAAAATTTTAATGAATAACGAAGGTTGGCGCGAAATAAATTCAAAACCGGTTCCTTGCTGGGTAGCGGTCGCCGACCAAGAAGAAATATTCATATTATCAGCCAACCAACAGTAATCACCTACCAATACAGTCTTGTAATAGCCGCCCTGATTTTTAATGGTGCCGGTAGCGTCCCAAGGACCACCTGGATATTGAACCAAGGTCTTGCCACAAGCGCTTTCAACGGTTAGGGTATATTCTTTTTCTGCCGTAGCGCCATACTCATTGGTTGCCCTGACTCTCACCGTCTTTTCTCCGATTACCGAAGGCAAACCGGTAATTAAGCCAGTATTGTGATCTCCGGTCAAGCCAACCGGGAGATTGAAAAAATCATAAGAAACCGTACCATTAGTGGTATTCAAATTATTAACCTGGCAATTATATTGTTGATACAAAGCGGCTTTCTTGTTACAAGCGAAATCTAAACGAGGCGGATTGCTCTTTAGACGGATAGCAAAGCTCTTCTCGGCATTTTGATTGGCCGTGTTATGAACATTGATCTTGTAAGTCAGATTGGTGTCCTGGCTGTAAGAAGAGAGATTGAGATTGCCATAAATATTCAAACGGTAATTTGCCTCCCCTTCCTTGTAAATCTTAGCCTTAAGGCCGTTATTCAGATTAAAGCAATGGATTAAGTCTTTATTAATATGCCACCTAGCCCCAGCTGCCGGCGGAGTGCCGCCAATAGTAGCCGGATTTATACAGCCAATCGGAGGAAATATTATCGGAGGCGCTATAATCGGAGGTTTAACAATAATAGGCGCCTCAATTAGAGTAGCGGCTAATGCCGGATGAATAAATAAATAAGACAACCGCTTCCACCAAGACTCGGATGCCTTAGCTAAAGAAGTTGCAAATGATAATTCCAAATAATCAAAATTGGGATCGGTAAAATACAAGTTATAATTGAGAGCATTGCTCGGATCAACACTCAAATTATAATCAACGTCCGGCGCAGTGATAGTCGGAGCGCTCGGATTGATCTTGATAGTCAAAATGCTAGAAGTGGACGCGCCATTGCTGTCGGTAACCATGACGTTGAAACTATAATTACCATTGACGCCAGCCTTCTGGGCCCAAACTTTCTTCTGCTTCGGGTCGGTAGTCGGCTTCAAGATTGGAGCATTCTGGCCCGTCGGGTCAGTCGGATTTTCCCAGCCGGCGTTAGTCCAATAGTCCGGGGTGGATAGAGTCAGTCCCGGAGAAAAAGTCATAGGATTGCCTTCCGGATCTTCCGCTTTGACGTAACCGACAAATTCCTGGCCGGCGATACCGGTCAAATTAGAAGCAACGATATTGGGCGGATTATTGCCAGCCCCGGTATAACCGCTGGTAGCGGTAGTTTGACATTTGAGAGAAGAAAAATTAAGCGGAGTACTGTCCTGCGTCATTATAGTATAGGCAGTTTCCATGTTAGCGCAAAGATCATAGACCGAGCCATTAGAGTTGGCCGTATAAGCCATCACATAGCTGCCGGCCGGCAACTTTAAATTAGCGCTATTAGAGCCGTCATAATATCTCTTTGAGGTGGAATTCCAGCAAGTTTCAGCGTCAAATCCAGCCGGGGTAGAAGTGGCTCCTGGAGTAACGCTACAAACTCCGATTTTGTTAATTGGATCCTGCAAAGTAGACATTCCTAGTTGACTGAAGAAAGTATCCTCCCAACTCGGCCAAGTGGAAATAACCGCCTGCGGCAAGAATGTTCCAGATGACAATACCGGGTATTTACTGTGGACATCCTTATACTTAGCAATAGCCGCATTAATGCTATTCAAACTTTGTAATCTTTTGACATCGCGCAAAACCGAAGCTTTAGGACTATTACATAAAGCATCGCCCTGGCAATCAGTATCAATCAAACAATTACGCTGGCTCACGCATCTCAAAGTCTGGGAGTCGCAATTGTGCTCAGCCGGACAATCGCTAGTAGTCAAACAATTTTTTACCGGCAAAGAACAGGTGCCGATGATATCATTGATATTATTATTAAACTTCCAATTGGATAAAATCTTGCCAAAGATATCGGTAGTCATGGTTGAAGCTCCTTGGTTATAGGTAATGACATAGATATTAAAATAAAGCTTAGGAAAAACACAAGGACCGCTGGGACAATCTGAATTCTGGGAACAAACATGAGACGTCGAAGCCGAACAAACGCCCTGGACTGTTTCGCAATTTTTTTCATAACCAGAGGCATCCAAACAATCACCATCATTAGAACAGGTTCTAAAAGTCGGGGGTAAAGCGATTATTCCGCCTAAACTCCGATAGGCGCAAGCGCCTTTAATATTGGTAGCGGCCGCATAAACCGTCCGATTGTCGCGAATCGCTTCATAACCGTCCACTTTTATCTTCTGCGGTGAGCCGCCAAATCCCTGCTTGGAGTACCATTCATCAATACTATATTGATTAGGATTAGCCACAATCCTGATAGCGATGGCATCTACCGTGCTATTAGGTAAGGTGTTTACTGGCAGCGGCGTGATATTAAAATTAATTGGGACAATATTAAAATTGCCCGGAAGGATATTAATACCATTCAGGTTAATCGACTGGAATGTGACAGAAGAAGCCATCCGCGCCGAAAGAAAAACCAGAAAAAACAAAAAGAAACCGATAAGAATGGAGTTAACTTTTTTGTTAACCGGTTTAGGCGTATTCATTTGATTTATAAATATTAAAAATTATAATTACTGCTCAAAGAAATAGGATTCTTTCAAAATATCCCAGATACAGAAGCCTCCGGTCGGACAATCAGTATCAGCCGTACATTCAGTCGTGCGCTTATTGCTGCAAACCTTGCGGTTGGATAAGCCTAAATTGATAATATCGTTGCCGCTAGAGATGGCCGGCAAATCATCATCAGTCGTGGCCGGATCACCAGCATCACGGCAATAATAGAATTCGTAGCTATAATTATCATAGACTCCGATTACGCTGCTATCACGAGCCGGCTCCCAAAAATCAACATTATTAACCGGAGGCCAAGGATTAGAGCAGACGAAGACTCTGGCCGGAACTTCCTTAAATTTATTCGGAGTATTATAAGCATTAGTCGGATTCATTACTGTTTGGGCTTTGATAGTAACAGTCTTGTCAACGATTCCCGGCATAACTGCAGCCAAACGTTGCTTGCCATTAGAAGCTAGGTTACCGACAGTCGCAAAATCAACGTGATCCGGGCTGACAATAGACCAAGACCAGGTCCAGTCATAACCAACCACTGGTTGGATTTCCTGTCCGCTCGTGCTTAAGGCCTTAGCTGTATAAAGCTTATCCCGATCAGCGACAGTATCAAAAGTTTCATTGCCGGCGTCAGTGTCAGATTCATTTAAGCCGTTGGCATTTTTTTGGAAAAGGTATGACTCTGGGGTCAATTCTACCCGATCCAAAAGGCATAAGCCATTAGTCGCATTATTAGCATCCTGGGTCTTGAAATGCCAGCTGAAAGAATTGATATAATTCTGGCCATTAAATTCACCAAAAATATTATGCCAATTAGTCGGGCTGCCATCTAAGGCTAAACCTTGAGCGGCCATGCCGACACGATACTGGCTCAAAACCCCAGCCTTGCCCAGAGCCGTAGAGCTAGCCAAGCTATCCAAATTTTCCTGGCCTTTGACTAGAGCGAAATAATGAGTATTGGGTAATAGGACAGAAGCTGGTTCAAAATGCAAGATGGTATTAGAGCTAGTATGTTCAACTGTAGTTTGGCCCGGAGTGGCGCAATAGGTAGCTGAAGGATCAATTGGGTGGGAACCGGCTGGCAGAACATAAGCCAAAGCTTGGCCCAGCCCTAACCAGCGAGCGATAGTATTTTTGGTTTTAAAAATAAAATTACTAATTTGATGATACCAGCGAGCCAAGATATTCTGTTGTCCCGATTGCGGGCCTAAGGCTAATTGATAGGTACCGGCCGGACAATTGCCAGAAGTTTCAGCTAAAAGCAATATATTACCGGTGAAGGAAGTCCCCAGCATCTTTTCATTGAAAGGTACGGAAATAACAGAATTACGGCAAACATTATTTTGATTAATAGATGGCGTTAAAGAGTTGACCAAGACCGAAGGACGATTATGGCAACAAGAATCATTGGCACAACCGATAGAAGTGGTGTTGCCGCATTGATTATCGGCCTGACAACCACAACATAAGCCGCGGCCGCTACCGGTACAATTACCCTTATCCTTGACACAGCTTAAAACCGGATTGATACTGCCGCATTGCATGTTAGTCGGTTCGTTCGGATCACAACAACAGAAACCGCAATCATTGTTTCCTGGAGGAGTGGTAGAAGAAACCAGCTGGAAGGTGTTATCTAAACAAGCGAAAGGAGAGCCACAAGAAGATATATTACAGGCTTGAGTGGTAGTGCCATTTAAAAGAGTAGCGCTGCAAGAACCGCCTAAATTATATAAATTACAACCGATACCACAACTGCTTAGAGTAGGATAAGAACCGCTGGACAAAGGATTAGTGGTATTACAAGCCGAAGTTCCGCTCTGGCAATTATAATAATCGCAAGCTCCCGGATCGCTGCCGGAACTTGGAATCTTATTACCAGAAACGCAAGTCGCTGAACCAGCGCCCATGCCTAAATCCCAACAGCAACCCACCTTATTGCGACAATTATTTTCGTCAGTAGTTAAAGCGCAAGATAAATTCGGATTATTAGAAGCGCAGGCCGTAGTACATTGACTAATAGTCTTATAAATAGAGCCGGAAGGGACGGAATAAACGCCTGGGGTGCTGGAAGCGCATTCGCTCGGTGGCGGAGAGCCGGCGCCACAGCCATAGAAGGCACAATGACCCGGGCTAGAAGGAACTAAATTGCCATTACCGCTCCGGCAAGCATCATCCTTGTCGTCCCAACAACAAACTGAAGAGTGATCGCCATAAACACAATCACCTTGAGATAAAGCCGTACAATCTACGCAAATACCAGTGGCACCATCATCTTGACAGAACTTGCCGCTAGTACCGGCGCAATTACAGGCATCGTCATGTTCTTCTTGAGTAGTGCCGGCATTCAAACAGCCGGAACAATAGCCAAAATCATGATAAGTTCCAAATTCATCCGTATAGCTACCATTACCGCAAGATCCGGCACAGGTCAAAGGAGCACAACAATCGCGCGCGTCTTGACCTTCTTCACAGCAACATTCGCAGGAAGCTTCGTCTTCCTGTTGGCAAGTGCTTCCTTGGCAGACAGCTCCGGTCGGGCAGATAACCGCCGTATTAATACATTGGCCGTAATAATCCGGCGCTGAGCTGCAAGAAAATAAAGCCGGACAATTTTCACAAGTAGAGCTAAAATCAACACACTTGCCACCACCAACACTAGTCCAACCGTTAGGGCAAGTAGTTGAGACAGAAATCTGCAAATGCTGTTGCGGGTTGCAAGACATGGTTGCCTGGAAGGTATCAGGGCCTAATTCATAAGTTAAATCAGTCGGCGGGGTGCAGGAATCATTATCGCTAATACATTTATTCAGATCCGAATTATAATGACAGCTACCACTAGTACAACCGGACAAAGGATAATTACAGCTGTCATTGCAAGAACCGATTGGTTGTGGGTTGCCACCGCCATAAGGCGAGCATTGGCCAGGAGAGTTCGGGCAAAAACCGGCCGGGCAAGTTCCACCACCGCCAGCTTGAGCACAGCTATAAGCATCAACCTTACATAAACAATCGCTTGGGTCACAAACGTATTCTAAGGCACAAAGATTATCATTTGGATTACAGACGCCATTATCGTTCCCTGGATCAGTATCGCAAGGAGAGCCTACCTGACCGCAAGTCGGATTTTCCGGCGGACACGGCTGGCAAGTACAAGAATTAATATCGCAAGTAGTACCGGCAGCGCATTGGCCTATTTCACAGGCCGGAGTATTAGGATCACTATCGCAGGCTACAGCCAAAGAAGTACCAAAGGTCCATTCAAACACTGAGTTAGGAATATTACTATAGCAGCCATTCTGCGGATCCATCATGCCGGCAACGCATTGGCCTTGATTCGGGCTACCAAAAGGACAGCAAACCGGAGAACCCGGGTCGCATTGATTGTTATTAGTACAAGCTCCGACCACAAAATTTAAGCCATTACCCGGAGCATTATTTTTCAAAACTGCCACTGGTCCGGTAACTGCTTGGGCCGGAACTAAAACGTTCAAACGATTAGCATTATTGTCGTCGCTAATAATGCCGTCGGTATCCTGTTGATTATAAAAACGAGATGTAACGCTCTGACCGATGTTGCCAAAATACTCACCCCATAGACTGACATTGGCATTAGCCGGACCGCGGTTAGGGGAAATTTTACACAAACTTGGCATCAGCGGTGCGGCGGCGTCAACCGTAAACTGACTAGATGATTGAATATCCCAAGAGCCAATCTCCATGTTAATATTATAATTGCCGTTAGCTATCCCAGCCGGAACTTTGACAATAACTTGGCCGTCGCTCCAAACCGACTGTAAACAAGCGGTCGGGAAATTATAATCAGCCTCAGTGGTGCCAAACAAAACTCGGCTAGCGCCACGGGTGCTGCCAAAACCGTTGCCCCTGATAGTAACATATTGGCCGGCGGCCCCAACCGCTGGCTCAAAGCCAGAAATTGACGGCGGCGCCGGTGGCTCCTGATTCTTTCTAAAGCTAACATAATTGCTACGATTTTCAGCTGGATTCATCACAAAAGTACTCATATAGCCAGCGCCGACATTCGGCACAGTAACCGTGCCGGCCAAACCAGAGCCATTAAAAGTTGAAGTAATACCCTTAAATCGATTTTGCTCATTACCGAAGAAACCATCGCCACTCAAATTGACGCCATAGTAACTGACCGAATCGCCCAAGAGACCTTGGTCCGGAGTAATCTGACAAATACCAGGACGCTCAATAGTGTTAGGGACAAAATCAGGCAATTGCGGTCCGACCTCATTACTAGTAGTATCATTATCTAAACCGCCATTATTCAAGTTGCCGTTAACTAGTTTCAGCGGACCAGCTGGAGCTCCGGCTGGAATTGCCACTATGACTTCATAGTTCGTCCAGGTATCAGTACAATTGGAATTTAACACCACCGGATTGATGGCCACGACATCATCGTTCGGATCAGATTCATTACCCAAGAAAATAACCTGGCTGACTCCGGCGGCCGCTGTCGCCTTGACGCCAAAATCTAAGTTAAAGAATTTTTTGATCTTAACCAGCCAATTATTTGATCTAAAATTATTATTCCAAGAAGTTGAAGTGCTGGAAGTGCCAAAATTATAGCCATGAATAGAAATAATATTATCCGGGGCGCCATTCGGGGTATCAATATTGCAAGTGCCGCCGACAGCCACGCAATCATCATCAGAATTACAGGATTCGTTTATATCGTTTTCGCAAAAACCGCCGACTGGACTGATGTCAGTGATAACCGGCGAGCCCAGGCAGGTACAAGTATTAATATCACAAGTCAATCCTTGATTCTGGTCGCACATAGTATTGTCAGCATCACAAGTCGGAGTCGGATCATTATTAGTTAAATCACCGTCACAAGCATCGCCATAATTACCGCCCGGATTAGTGCCGCAACTCGGATTTCCCGGAGGGCAAGGTTGGCAAGTACAGGAACCTGGATTGCAAGCTAGACCGGCCTGGCAGCTGGAAGTGCTATAATTACAGCCCGGAACCAAGGGCAAGTCATCGCAGGCCATGCCAGCGCAACCATTTCCGGTGCAAGGCAGGGTGCTAGTAGAATTTCCTCCCGGACCAGTGCCTCCTTGATTGCCAGTAGCGCCCAGCAAACGATTTAAAATAAAAGCGGCAATACCCCAAGAAGCTAAAATTATAACTAAACCGATAACGCCGGCCTTCAATATTTTTTTAGCATCCTCAATTTTTTCTTCATTGCCCTGGGAAGTCATCCATTTAAAACCGGCGAAGATGATAATAACAACTGCCACAATTCCCAAAAACATCATAGCAACATTAATCACCCGAGAAATAATCTTCCTTGGGTCCTCACTGCCTAATCCGATGGTATTGGTAATTTCATTGGTGCCGACGTCTAAAGCCAAGACATTTCTAGCTAACAAAAATCCGCCTACCACAAAGAGGAGGAGGAGAAAAAAACGCCCAATTTTTCGCTTCGCAGTCATTTGAGAAATATTAAGATGCCAGCCGATAAGAAGGCTCTAAAATGGCCTTCCAACCGCTTTACTTGCTGGCTATTTTGTAATAAAATTATAACATAGCCCTAAAAAAACTACAACCATTTTATGACCATAGAAAGGGTAATAAAAAAATTCCAAGATAATAACCCGCAAGCAGATACTACTCTCATCCAGCTAGCTTATGATTTTGCCGAAAAGGCCCATTCCGGCCAAGTCCGCCGCAGCGGCGAACCGTATATCCAGCACCCCCTGCATACCGCCTACGTCTTGGCTGAAATGAAATCTGACCTGCCGACAGTTGTGGCCGGCATTTTACATGATGTGCCGGAAGACACCAGCGTGACAATAGACGACATCAAGAAGAATTTTGGCGAAGAAATCAGTACCCTAATCAAAGGCATCACCAAATTAGGCAAGATCAAATACCGCGGTGTGGAACGCTACCGCGAAAACCTGCGCAAAATGTTTATCGCCATGGCTGACGACCTACGCATCATCTACATCAAATTTGCCGACCGCTTGCATAACCTACGCACTCTTGATGCCCTGCCCCAGCCTAAACAAGAACGCGTCGCCAAAGAAACTCTGGAAATCTATGCTCCCATCGCCGGCCTTTTGGGCGTCTGGCGACTGAAGTGGCAGATGGAAGATATTTGCTTCAAATATCTTTACCCCGATGATTTCAAAAAGCTAGAATATAAATATGAAGTGGAAAAACAAGCAGAGCGCAATCAATTCTTTCAAAAAACAAAAAAGGAATTAGAGCAAGAATTAGACCGACAGCATATAAGCAAATACCAAATTGAATACCGCTTCAAGCACCTCTACAGTATCTGGCTCAAAATGCAGCAAAAAGACCGAAAATTTGACGAAATCTATGACGTGTTCGCCCTCCGCGTCCTAGTGCCGGACGTTTCGGATTGCTATAAGGTCCTGGGCATCATCCATACCATTTGGAAGCCAAAGATCAACCGCTTCAAAGACTACATCGCCATGCCTAAACCGAACGGCTACCGCTCCCTCCATACTACTGTCTTTGGCCCCGAAGGCAAGGCGGTAGAATTCCAAATCCGCACGCCAGAAATGAACGAAGAATCAATGTATGGCATCGCCGCTCACTGGCACTACAAACATAGCCGCGGCCAAAAAAATTACAGCGACGAAGAAGACCAACCGCAATGGGTCAAAGAAATATTAGAAATCAAAAAAAATTATAAGGACGCTCATAAATTCGTGCAGGAAATCAAGTCAGCTAATATCTTCCAAAAGAGAATTTTTATCTTCTCCCCCAAAGGTGACGTGATTGAATTGCCGGAGCAATCCACTCCGATTGACTTTGCCTATGCTATCCACACCGACATCGGCAACAAGACTACCGGTGTGGTCATCAATGACAAAATCGGCACACTGGACCAAGAGCTCCACAATGGCGACCTAGTGGAAATTATCACCGACAAAAGCCGCTCCGGGCCGAGCAGTAATTGGCTGAAATTCGTCAAAACTAAACATGCCAAAGAAATGATCCGTAAAAACGCCCAAAACCCCATATTTGACCGCATTAAAGGCTATTTCTCCCGCGAATAAGATAAAAACAGCCCAAAATGGCTGTTTTTTGTTACCCCTCCCCACACAAAAAAGAAGACCCTGAGGCCTTCTTTTTTATATAGAAACAATTATATTATCTTCTGTTGCCGCGAGCATCTTCTTTGAGCTTGCCGGTCTTGCGCAGATATTCTCTTTCCTTCTGGATGCCCAAACCGATCAAAGCTCTTTTCTTCAAAACGCGCTTAGTCCGCTTCGGCTGGATGTGCTGCTTGCTGCGAGAGACTTCCAAGATTTTGTTGTTCTTGAGCCCGGTCTTGAAACGGCGCAAAAAACTTTCAAAGCTTTCGCCCGGTTTTCTTTTAAAATCAGCCATAGATGACCCCCCTTCTATTGTTGTCACTAATTATATTCATAATTATTATTTTTTGACATTGAACCGCTTCTGCAGTTTTTCTTTCAAATCTTTTTGCGTGATAACCTCCTGGACGCCCAGCTCCACATCCCGGAACAAAATAGTTTCCGAGCTGACTTCCTTCTTGCCCAAGATTAATATCACTTTGGCATTCAAGCGCTTAGCTTCTTCCAATTGATCTTTCAGATTATCAACTGAGAAGGCCTGGCGGACACAGAATCCCAACTTATATAATTCCTCAAATAGAGCCATGCCTTTTAGTCGAGCCTGGTCGCTAACTTGAGCCAAAAAGATTATATTATCTTCTTTCTTGAAAAGCAAGTTCTTCTCCTTGATCTTAGCCACAGTCCGCTCCAAACCGCCCGCAAAACCCACTAAAGGAGTCGGTTTTCCGCCGATTTGTTCGATAAAGTGGTTATAGCGGCCGCCGCGTCCCAAGGACAATTTGCCGTCAAGCTCTCCCTGCTCGTTAACTGGCCAAATTTCAAAGATGGTTTCAGTATAGTAGTTTAGGCCCTTCATCAAATAAGGGTTGAAATTATAATTGATATTCAACTCATCTAAATACTCTAAGACGCGGGTGAAATAATTATTGCTTTCATCTGACAAGAAGTTAGTTATTGGCGGAGCTTCTTTTCTGGCTTCAACGCAATGCGGCTCCTGGCAGTCCAAAAGCAAGAGCGGATTCTTCAACAAGTTCTTCTTGCATTCCGGACAAAGCTTAGCGCGCTGGTTGCGATCGCGATAGAATTTGGCGAACTTATTCAACCATTCCTTCTGGCATTCAAAGCTACCGACGCTATTAACCTGGACCTGGACATTAATCTGCAGCTCCTTGAAGATGCTGTAGATAATATCAATCAACAAAGCTTCGCCGATAGGCTTGGACTCACCGAATAATTCCAAAACGAATTGATTGAACTGGCGATAACAACCGGTCTGAACTCTAGTTTCGTGACGAAAAACCGGACCGATGGCGAACATCTTAATCGGCTGGGGCCAAACTCCCATATCTGATTCGATATAAAAACGGCCTAGGCCATGGGTCAAATCCGGGCGCAGAGCCACTTTGTCAGTCTTGCCTAATTGGTAATAATAAGTGTCTTTCAAGCGCGGTGATTTCTTGAATAAATTCAAGCTTTCAATAATCGGAGTTTCAGCGCGATTAAAGCCATATAAATTAGCCGCTTCGCTCACCTTATTAATCACTGAGTTCCAATATTTATAATCGGAAAAATTTATATCCTTAGTGCCGAGCAGGCGAGATACCTGTTCTTTGCGGCTGCGGCCCTCAGAACTTTTCATTAGGGCCGGTTTCTTGGCGGGATTATTTTTTTTAGGTCGAGGCATAAAAAATGTAAATTAATATTTATACTCCGGCGTATGGAATACCGTGATTTGATTAAAAGGCCAGCCGCGCAGAGCCACTCTGCCGGTCAAGAAACTCTTGTTGACAGCGCCAAAACTGCGAGAATCCTTGGAAGAATTACGATTATCGCCCAGGACGAAATATTCACCGCTGCGCAATGTCACTATCTCTTCGCTCAAGTCATAGGTCTTGATGTTGTCAGCTAAGTAAGCGCTTTCATCAAGCACGAACCCTTCCGGATATTTATCATTATAAATATAGACATTGCCATCCCGGACTTCCACTCTCTCTCCCGGCAAAGCGATGATACGTTTGATAAAATACTCTTGCGGATTTTGCGGATAACGGAAAACAACGATATCGCCCCGCTTCGGCTCATTGAAGCGATAGCCGATTTCATCAATAATCAAATATTGATGATCGTGAAAAGTCGGTTCCATCGAAGCGCCTTTGACGTAAAAGGGCTGGATAATAAAATAGCGGATAGGCAGGATAATCAATAGAGAGATTATAACGATTTTAAGAAATTCCCAAAATTTTCGCAGCATAAAAGTTAATGATAAATTTAATATTTGCCGGCTAATAAAAGCCGAAATTAATTAATTATACACATAATCTACCATAATCCTCTTGAAAGGGCAAATCAACTGAATTGGCTAATACTACCGAATAAACATCGCGTCGCCGTAGCTAAAAAAATGGTATCCTTGTTTTATGGCTAATTGATAGGCCTTGTCAATATTGCTCTTGCCAGCCAGAGCTGAAACCAACATTAAGAGGGTAGATTGGGGCAAGTGAAAATTGGTAACTAGAGCATCGACTAATTTAAACTCATAGGGCGGATAGATAAAAATATCAGTCCAGCATTTGAAGTCACCGGGTTTCCCTTTATAGTTCTGGCCCAAGGTTTCCAAGCTGCGACAACTGGTAGTGCCGACAGCGATTATCCGCCGACCATCTTTCTTGGCCTGGAATATTTTCTTGACTGCCCCAGCCTTTATCTCCAACCATTCGGCGTGCATCTTGTGCTCCAAGACATTTTCTGTCTTGACCGGCGCAAAAGTTCCCAGGCCAACGTGCAAAGTCAGCTCAATAATCTCCACGCCTTTCTGCTTAATGGCCTTGATCAATTTAGGGGTAAAATGTAAGCCAGCAGTCGGAGCGGCAGCTGACCCAACCTTAGCATCAGAAGCGTAGACAGTTTGATAGCGCTTTTTGTCGCCAGTTAATTGCTGTTCCCGCTTGATATAAGGCGGCAGTGGCACCTGGCCAATCTTGGCTGCTACTGCTAGCAGCGCTGCCTTGGATTTATTAAACTCCACCAACCAAGTCCCGTCCTGATTATTCTGTTTGACCGTGGCCTTTAAGCCGCGGCTAAATTCAATTGCTAGCCCAGATTGAACGCGACCACCCAGCAAGCACTCCCAAGTCTTAGTCTGCTTATTTTGTAAAAGAAATACCTCCACCTGCCCTCCGGTCAAAGCCTTGCGGCCGATGAGGCGCGCCGGGAAGACTTTGGAATTATTCAACACCAAGACATCGCCGGATTCGAGCTGATTGAGCAAATCATAAAAATGCTGGTGCTCAATGGCGCCGGTTTTCTTGTCTAATACCAAAAGACGCGAGTGGTCCCGCGGCTCAGTCGGTTTTTGGGCTATCAACTCCGGCGGGAGCTGATAGTTATAATCAGATAGCTTAATCATTTAGATTAATTTTTCCTGTCCCCCGGCCTCATCTGATAAATGACGGCGGGCTAAATCAGTCACGACGCGGCCGCGGGAAGTCCGGTCTAAAAATCCCAATTGCATCAGATATGGTTCATACATATTCTCAATCGTATCCATTTCTTCGCCCGTAGCAGCTGCCAAGGTATTGAGCCCCACTGGACCGCCTTTGAATTTAGAAATAATGGTTTCCAAAATTTTCCGGTCCACCCAGTCCAAACCTAACTCATCAACTTCTAACAACCGGAAGGAATCAAAACAAGTAATTTCATCGATGCTGCCATTACTTTTGACCTCACAATAATCCCGCACCCGTTTCAATAAGCGATTAGCAATGCGCGGGGTGCGGCGCGATCTCTGGGCAATAGCTTGGCTGGCTGGGGAATCAATATTTATTCCCAACAACCCAGCGCTGCGGCGAACGATTTTTTCAATATCTTCCGGCTCATAGAAATTAAGGTGATGGGTGATGCCGAAACGATCTCGAAGTGGAGCTGACAAGGTGCTGGCCTGAGTAGTGGCGCCGATGATGGTGAACTTGGGTAAATCTAAACGCAAAGTGCGGGCGCTCGGTCCCTTGCCCATGATAATGTCTAAGGCATAGTCCTCCATGGCCGGATACAAAATCTCTTCAATCGTTTTATTCAAGCGATGGATTTCATCAATAAATAAAATATCATTCTCGCTCAGATTGGTAAGGATAGCGGCCAAATCACCGGCCTTCTCAATCGCCGGGCCCGAAGTCACTCGGATGTTCGCTCCCAATTCGTTAGCAATCACATGGGCTAAAGTAGTCTTGCCTAAACCTGGAGCGCCATAAAGCAAGACATGCTCCAAAGTCTCACCCCGCTTCTTGGCGGCCGAGATGGTAATGTGCAAATTCTGCTTAACCTTCTCCTGTCCAACATAATCGGACAAAGTCTTGGGCCGCAAGCTAAAATCAAAAGAGGCATCCTCTTTCTTTTCGCTCGGGCTGATTAAGCGGTCGCTAATGTTATCCATATGACTATAGATTAGCACTTTAAGGGATATTTTCAAATTATTACTTCTTAAACTCGCAAATTCGGTTAAAATCGCAGAATTTACAGTTAATCTCATCCGGTTGGGGCGAAAAATCCAAGCTCTTGATAGCCTTGATCTCAGCGCTGATCTCATCCCGAAGCTTTTCGATATCCTTGTCCTTAGGCACAAATGATTTTTTGCTGCCATTCTCCAAATAATAATAACTTAAGGCGCTAACTTTTATCTGCAAAAAGTCTTCTAAGAATAATTGATATAATATGAGCTGGCGCTTATCTTTCCATTCCAAAGTATCTTTGGGATTGCCAGTTTTGTAATCCACTATCTCTAAAGTTCCATCGGCCAGCTTGTCCACTCTATCAATTTTGCCCTTGATACTCTCGCCGCCAATCTTAAAAACAAAATCCTTCTCCAAAAACATTACCTGGGGCAATTCATTGGCATTCAATTCTGAAACAAAACGCCGCAATATCTCCTTGCCTTTCTGCTGGTATTTCTCCCGTTCCTCCTTGCTGCTATAGCCGTCACCCTGCCAATGCTTTTCATATAAAGCTAAAACCCTCTTCTCGGAGAGGTCGCCCGCGCTAGATTTTTTGGCACCGAATAAATCGGGCTGGCCAGCTGTCTCCACCAGAAGCGGTAGCATAAATTCCCTTAACACCTCATGCATCATATGGCCGAAAATCAAGCTCGGCTTGTCAGTCGGCGCTGGCACGCGTAAAATAAAAGCCCATTTATACTGCAAGGGACAAGTAGAGTAGGCGGCTAACTGGGAAAAAGAAAATTTCTCCGGTAATTCCGGCAATAATATCCTCTTCTCCTCTAAATCAATATTGTTATCCAAACGATTTACATCCCGGACTAGATCATTTTCATCCGGCCCACCTTTGACAGCTCCTATCTCCGGATCGATGCCAGCCTCAGAAATAAAACGCGACGGCTTCTTCTCCCGAGCCCCGCCATAGTCTTTGGCAGCTAAGAGATATAGCTCATCTTTGGCCCGCGTGATGGCGACATAGAACAAGCGACGCTCTTCTTCCAGGTGGAAATCAGAGCCTTCGGGCAGTTTCTCCTTGACCAAGGCCGCGGGAATAACTATTTTCTCACTCCGGTTAATTGTCGGAAATTTCTTGTCCACCAAATCAGCCACAAAAACATATTTAAATTCCAAACCTTTGGCCGCATGAATAGTCATTACCTTAACCACGTCGGCATCGTCATAATCCAGACGCAAAGCCCCGGTTTCTCCAGCCTCCATTTCCAAATTTAACATCTCCATGAAATCATTCAGGCGCAAATCCGGGTCAGCTGTCTCGAACTCTTTTATCTTCTGATAGAACTGGTTGAGATAGGAAAAAATTTCCCGATCACGATCATGGTCCAAACCTTTTAACAGCTCAATGTCATAAATGAAGCGGACAAAAATGCGGCTCGGTTTCTGGTCTTTGGCTAATTGCGAATGATTAGCAATCAAAGCCAGAAGCTTATTAATATTCTGCACGGCTTCAGGAGAAATATTTTTGACAGCCGCCACATTCTCCAAAGCCTCATATAACGACCAAACCTTAGTCCGAGCGGCTCGAGTGATATTTACCAAATCTTCATAGCCGACATGGAAAGCGGCCATATTCAAAACTCGGAACAAAGCGGCGGACTCGTGATAGTTGTCCAAAAGCTTGAAATAAGAAATCACGTCCAAGATCACCGGCTTCTGGTATAGGCCGCGCAGAGAAACGAATTGATGCGGAATACCTTGGCGCTTCAGCTCTTTGATGTATTTGTCGGCTGTATCGTTAGCCCGGACTAAAATAGCAAAATCAGACCAGCTAACATCAGTCTTTTCTTGATACTCTTGCCGAATCTTCTCCGTCACAAAAACCGCCTCTTCCCTGTCAGTGGCAAAGTTAAGGAAATGGACCGCGGCAGTTTTTTCTTTGGCCGACCGCATTGCCCGTAGGCGCTTGTCAATCTTTAACTTCTCTTCCAAGCGGTTGGGATTGTTGTGTTGAATGAAATGATAGGCTTTGTCTAAGATTTCTTGGCGAGAACGATAGTTCTCGGTCAAGACTATTTCCTTGGCTTGCGGAAAATCATCCTTGAATTGGAGGATATTGGAGATGGAGGCTCCACGGAACTTATAGACAGAATTATGGACCACAATATCATTGGCCACAAAATTATGGGTTCGATCAACTTCTAAATCATAGACCAAAATCTCCTTGACCGCCTCTTCTCTTCTGATGACTTCTTCATAGACGACCTTGTCTTTACAAACGATGGGTAAAAACATCCCGGGCAATATGTTCTTCGCCGGCGTCACTAAGGCCTTGCGATGCTGGATGTTTGTCGTCCCAACAGCTATCTTATTCTCAATAATGCCGCCAATTTCTAAATGAATCTGCTGAGCGATTTTGCCCAAATAAGACAGGTCGTTACTGACCAGCCTCAGCCTTTCTCCTTTCTTGGCCTTACTCAAAATAAATCCCATCTTCTTCAAAGCCCTGATTGAAGGCTGGTGGCTAGTCTCAACTGAAAGCTCGTGAGAAACCAGAGGCTTAGAAAGTAAATTTCCCTTAGCCTGCTTAGAACGATAGTGGCGGCAACACATTTCCAAATTAATCTTGATTCGCACCTTATCGCCACGGTTTACCGCTCCCAAGGAATACTGATGAGCTCCCAAATTTAAATCAAAATCAGCGGCTAACCGCGCCAAGCCTTGAGGCACATTCAATTCTTTATACAAACGCTCACCCCAAACTTTTTTATCCATTAAGCCATCACGCTCCTGGAAACAAATTGTCGGGATGCCATATTTTAATGACCACAATAATTCGTGATAGCGAGCCTCTTTTTCATCGACAGAAGATCTAACTGCCACAATCCTGTCGGATGACCGCTCCAAACGTAAGCGAGAAGCCAGATCATTAGTAATTCCAAGCCGCCAACCAACCTCTTGCTTGTTCATTAGGTAAACATAATAGTATTTTTTGTTAGAAACCGGGGGCAAGAAAGAAAACATCTTGTGGTTCGCGGTAGCCTGAATTTTCTTGCCGCTTTTAGTCGTCAAGGTAATTAATTTGTCTTGTTTGCGATTCTTATTAACAAAAGTCACCGGACTATAGCTCAAATATCCCTTGCCCACAGCTGTCAAAACGTTTTCGCCCACCTTAATCTTGTCGATTCTCTTTTTTTTGCCACCAGCCACAGACACTAATGTTTGCCCGGGCAGGCACTGATCATCGTCGCCCACGACCGTCAAATTTAACTTTTCTCCAGCTAAAAGCTGTAATAATTCATATTGGGCCATGTTGGTGTCCTGAAACTCATCTACCATTATATACTTGAATTTTTCCTGATAAGCCTTGAGAATATTAGGGCGCTCTTTAAACAATCTCAAGGTGTAGACAATCAGATCGCCGAAATCTAAATAACCTTCATCTAATAAAGTTTGATTATAAAAATGATAAGCGTTGGCTAATTCCTTAATGCGGTCGGCTTCCATTTCATCCAAATCTTCGGCCGCCACAATTTTCTTGATCTTTTTATTTTTGGCGCCGCTCAACATGGCGTCGCTGTTTTGTTCTAGCGAATCAGCATAATCCAAATATTCCTGGGGAGAAATATTTTCATCCTTCAGGCGGGAAAAATGCTTGATGATTTCATGAATGAATTTATTGGGATTACCTAAAGGGCGATAGTAATTTAAGCCTAATTCAACCAGGTTTTTTTTAATCAAAACCCATTGCTCCGTAGTATTCAACAATTTGAAATCAGGATTAAGGCCGATGTCCAAACCATGCTGGCGCAAGAGCCGCTCGCAAAAACTATGGAAGGTATTGATCCATAGATCAAAATAACCATAGGGCAATACTTCGTCGGCCCGAGTTTCCATCTCAGACGTTGCCTTCTCGGTAAAGGTCAGAAG
>JAKLGM010000007.1 GCA_022710685.1 Patescibacteria group bacterium
GAGTCGAGGCGGACCATTAGACGATTAAACCCAAATTCAACTTCCGAATAGAGCTGGGAGACTAGGAATCGAACCTAGATTTCGAGATCCGCAATCTCGCGTTCTATCCGTTGAACTATGAGGACTAAATAATGCGAATGTCAGGCATTCGCATTACATAATATCTGATTATTTTGATTTTGTCTATAACTTCAACATCTTGCCCAAACCCTCGGATAATGGGGCGTCATTGCGGGACAAATCCTCTTTCATATAGCGTAAAAGCTGAGAGCGGACTAGCATCGGGTCATTACCTTTGAGCGGGATGGACAAATGGGGTCGGACAGAGTTATTGAAATTAATGTAGAGGTTACGGATGTCGTCCTGGGGGCGGAAAACCACGGAAAAGTTCTTGAACTTATCATATTCATAGAATTTCTGGCCTAAGCGGATACCGCCGTCTTCAATGGTAAAGCGGACTTTTAGCGGTGTTTGGCTATCGCGGGAGATAATAATGAAGGCAATAATGACGATGATTAGGGCAAAGAGGTAATTGTGGGTGAATATGGCATAAGCGATTAAAGCCAGGCCGATTAAGGCGGCGATAATGTACCATTTGCGGTCACGGACATGTTGTTCGTATTCCGGTACGTCCCAAGATAATCGCTTGGGAGCTTCATTTTGACCCATTTTTTTACTTTTTTTGGACATATGTTTGGTTGACAACATTTGTTATATTTTATATTATTATAGCATGTTTTTTGGATTTTACCAAATTCAAGAAGGAGAGGTGGCTGAGCGGCTGAAAGCGGCAGGTTGCTAACCTGTTATAGGGGTTTAAATCCCTATCCGGGGTTCGAATCCCCGCCTCTCCGCAGTTGGTAAATAGCCCCAGTTGGGGCTTTTTTAGTATCAGTTTGTCGCTTTCAAATAGCATGATATAATTGTTAGATAAGATATTAATATTAATTATATGAAAAATTCAACCTTAGTTAAGTGGGGCGTGGCTCATGCTTTCGGTGTTTTGGTTTACATTTTTTTGCTGGCCACCTTCTTTGACCAGGCTAATAGCTGGTTCGGCCAGGCTGACAAAAAAATTATCACCCCAATGGCCGCTTTGATGCTTCTAGTTTTTTCGGCTTTGCTGACTGGCGGATTAGTCTTAGGCAAACCGATTATGCTCTATCTTGATGGCCACAAAAAAGAGGGGGTAAAATTATTGTTTTTTACCGGCATCAGTCTGTTTGTGTTTATGGCCCTGACCTTTACAGTTTTGTTGATAATGAGGTAAGAAGTTTATATTTTTACAATTAAGCCCTGTTATAGCTATATTCAGAAGCACCTTGAAAAAACAAGGGGCTTCTGTTATTATAGGCGAATATAATAAATCGCTTATATTATTATGAACCAAGCTTGTATTATCGGCCGGGGCCGTTGGGCCAGTCGCCTGCAACGTAAATTTGCAGCTGATGACAAGGCTGTGGACTTGATTAATCCGCGTCAAGACGAGATTGACGTTTCGGCTTACCCCGAAGTCATTATTTGTATTCCCGCTTATTGCGTGGATGAAGTTTTAGCTAAGGTCAATTGGGGGCCAGTCAAAAAGGTGGTTACCTCTTGCGTTAAAGGCTTAATGAACAATGGCATTTCAGCGTGTAATTATTTAAACGAGAAATTAGTTGATACTTTGCATTCCCCGGTTAATTTTTTGGGGGGCGCTAACATCGATGATGGTCAGGAGATTGTGGAGATAGTCCAAGACTACAATTTAGAACTGGCTTGCATCCTAAAGAACGTCTATGCCATCGGTTTCGGTCTAGCCTTGAAACAAGGAGAAAATTTCGCTTCGCATGAGCTGAGCAGTTATTTAGAGGAATATAAAAAATTGGGAATAATGGAAAAATATTGGGCCGATCTCTTGGTGAGCTGTTATTCTGACAAGAGCCGCAACAAGACTTTTGGTCGGAAGTTCTCAGCTGATGAGCAATATGATGAAAAGACAATTGAAGGCCTAAATACCGCCAAGATTATTGAAAAATATAATTTGTTTCCTGACTTGCCTAAGTTACGAGAAATTACGAAAGCTATTTGCTAATATTAATATCATATGGATTGGGCCAAGCCGACGAGAATTCTCCTGCGTTCCATGATCAAGGAAAGTTTTCCGGAGTTATCAGTGAAGAGAATCGTGCTATGGTCTTTCGGTCTAGGCCCCTTTTGGGGCACTTCCTGGTGGCTTTTGCCTTGGGTCAGGATTATAATCGTTACTCATAAAAGCCGGGATATTTCCCATATGGCCCTAATGGGTCTTTTGGCACACGAGTTGAGTCATCAGGTAGTGTATCGTCGTTATTTTTGGATTAGGTATGTTTTTCGGACCCCCTGGATTTATATCTTTCGCAAAGACTTAATCAAAGGAGAGGAGGCCCAAGTTGATAAGGTGGTGATGGAGCGTGGTTTCGGCCGCCATCTTTGCGTTCTGACAAAAATTATTGATCAGGATCCGGACCACGAGCGGGTCAAGAAATATTATTTTACTCCGACTGAGATTGAGGCGTATTGCCAAGAAAATAAATTTAAGTTTTAAATAAAAAAACAGGGATTAACTCCCTGTTTTTTATTTCTATAATAAATGTTTTTTGATTTCCGCGAATACTTCTTCAATACTCTTGTTCCCATCCAGTTCTACTAGCTTATTTTTCTGGCGATAGTATTCCAGGAGCGGCACTGATTCTTGGGCAAAGACATCTAGGCGATTTTTGACTACGGCCGGATCTTTGTCATCGGGCCGATTTTCAATTTCAGCGCGAGCGGTAATTCTCTGGACTGCCAGTTCGGTGCTGATTTTTAAGTAGAAGAAGCCGGCTAATTCAATATCCATTTCCTGCATCACTTGGTCTAGCATTTTAGCTTGAGAAATCATGCGCGGGAAGCCGTCAAAGATAATGCCTTGGGCTTTGGCTTTGTCGCCGACATTCTTGATGACTTCCGCCATCAATTCGTCCGTGATTAATATGCCTTGATCAACATAGGTTTTTACCTTTTGCCCCAATTCGGAGCCGGACTGGATTTCAGCGCGTAGGCGGTCGCCCATGCCAAATTGCCAGAAGCCTAATTCTTTAGATAGTTTTTCCGCTTGGGTAGTCTTACCGCAAGCCGCTAAACCGTAGAGACAGATGATTTTTCCCATAGTTATGATTACTTATTAAAAAAGATATTATATAGCTATTTTTGCCTTTTGGCAATATGTTGAATAAAAAACTGCTCCTAGGGTGGAGCAGTTTCGGTTTTTAGTTCATTATTTGTTCTCGGACCTCGTCGGCATGGTTGGCTATTTGGATAGCCTTTAAACTAGCCTGACCAGTGTAGTCTCCTGGGTGAAGGAACATGTCCTTTAGTCCCAGGGGAATACTTTCATAGAGTTGTTTGAGGCCTTCATCTTCCTGCCCTAATTCTTCCAAGATGGTGATGAGGGGCTTCTTTGTTTTTTGACAAATTGGTACCAAGCGGCGATTGACCAATTCGTGGGCGTCGCCTTCATAGCCAGACATTTGCAGGGCGATGTAGAGCGGTTCAGCTAAGATCAGCTCAGCGCTTTGTTCAAAGTTTTTTTGACACCTTTCAGCGTCGACTTTGATGCGCGAGAGGAAGGGAATGCCAGCCTTGTTAGTTTTGGTTAGCGCGTTTAATTGCTGTTGCAGGTTGACGATGATGATGGGGAAATCGCGCATGATGGAGCTTCCCACCAAATCTCTTTGGTGTTCGCTGATCATGGTGTCCAAAACTTTTCCGAATTCACTTTTGGTTTTTAAATATGTGCCTTCCAGATTTTCAAAAGTGATGGGGTTCCTTTTGTGGGCCATGGTCGATGATCCGACCTGGGTGCTTTCAAAAGATTCCGTGATTTCGGCGATTTCACTTCGCATTAGATGGCGGCAGTCCCGGCCGAATTGGGCCAAAGAAGCTGACAGGCAAGTAGCACTGAAAAGGAAATAGGCTAATGGTTCCGGCGGCAATATCTGCGTGCTTATAGGAGCCGGTTCCAGGCCTAATTTTTTCAAGACCAATTCCTCAAAGCCTTCGCCGTCGGTGCGGGAAATGAATCCGAGCGCCAGTTGGGCGTTGTAGGCGCCGACAGCGCCGCTGATTTTGCCTTTCAAAGCCTTGCTGGCAGCATCCATCATTTCCCAGTTATAGACTATGCGGGAAAGGATAGTCGCGAGCCAGAAGCCGACAGTGATTGGCAGGGCATGTTGACCGTGGGTCCGGCCCACTTGCAGTTTTTGGGAGTTTTCCCGGACCAACTTAGACATCAAGCCCACAACGGCAGCAGTGGAAATCTTGGTGGCCTGTTCATAGGCTTCCAAAAATTGGAGGGAACGAGCGGTGTCCAAGGGGTCATAGCTGGTGAGAGGAATGTGAACCCAACGGGCTATACCTTTTTCCATGCGGCTTTGCATGATTTGGACTAAAGCTCTCACATCATGATGGGTTGTCTCTCTTTCCACTTTGTCTACCATAGTGGTAGTAATTTGGCGCAAGCTTTTTTTGACTTCATCAGTCAGAAGCTTGAAGTCAGCGGTTGGGATAACTTCGATTTCGTGCAGGGTTTTCAGGGTGGCAATTTCAACTTCAATCGCTTTGCGGTAGAGGTTGTCGTAGCCAAAAATAGATTTTAATTCTTTCGGTTGATACCGAGGGTTTCCTGGTAAATACAGATTTTCTTCCATGGGCTCTATGTTTTTGGTTTATAAAAAAGGACAATTTCAGCCTTATCTTAACAGATAATGGCTTTATGTCAATTGACAATTACCCCCTGATTTTATATAGTAGTCATATGTCGGAAAATTATAAAATCAAAGGATTCCTGCCGGTTTTAGCGGCATTAATTGGCAATACCTTCATTGCCATTATTAAGTTTGTGGCCTTTTTATTTTCTGGTTCGGTGGTTATGTTTTCCGAGGCTATTCATAGCGTGGCTGATACTAGCAATCAGTTGCTCCTGATGGTCGGAATCAAGCGTTCGGTCCGGAAGCCGGATCGGGAATTCATCTATGGCTATGGCCGGGAGAGATTTTTTTGGGCCTTGATTTCCGCTTGCGGCATTTTCTTTTTTGGCGCCGGCGCTATCATTTATAATGGTGTTACTTCTTTGATAGAAAAAAGAGCCATGTTACATCACCCGATCGTTTATATCGTCTTAGCTCTGTCTTTAGTGATTGAGTCTATTACTTTTTTGGTTGCTGTCAGGGAATTGCGGCGCCATTACCCGAATCAGAAATTTAAGGACATCGTGAGAATCGCCGACCCTTCTACTTTAGCAGTTGCTTTTGAGGATGGTTTGGCTGTCATTGGCGTCTTTACCGCCTTCATAGCTATTTTCTTGTCCCATATCACTGGCAAATACTATTGGGATCCTATTGGCTCTATTATGATCGGTTTGTTCTTGGCCGCCATTGCCATTATCCTCATCGCCAAGAATCGTCAATTCCTACTAGGAAAAGCAATCCCGGCTGACTTACAAGACAAGATTGTCCGGATGTTGGAGGCTGACCCGGCGATTGAGACCGTTTTGGGATTTAAGTCGTCAACCTTAGATATCGGCATCTATCGCATCAAGTGTAGCATTGAATTTAATGGTAGCGCTTTATTGGCCGAGGCCTATAAAAATCGTTCGCTCCATGAGCAGTATGAAGATATTAGGGAGAATTATGAAGAGTTTAAAAAATTCTGCGTTGACTATGCTGATCGCGTGCCACGCTTAGTGGGGAAGAAGATTGATGAGATTGAGACTAGGATTCGGACCCAGAATCAGGGGGTAAAATATATTGATATTGAAATCAACTAGACAGATTAAATAAAGGAGAGGTGCCAGAGCGGTTTAATGGAACAGTCTTGAAAACTGTCGAAGATGAAAGTCTTCCGCGAGTTCGAATCTCGCCCTCTCCGCATAGGGGCAAAAAATAGAGTTAAAACTCTATTTTTTGTTATCTCTTGACAATAATGTTATATTTTTCTAACATAGAGATAGTTAGAAATAATTAACAAACTATATGACTCTAAAGACATACAAAAAAATAAGGTTAGGGGTGGTTGTTATTACCGCCTTAATATTCAGCCAATCTTTGGTTCTCCGTAATTTTTTTATTCCAATCATGGTTCTGGGCCTGTCATCTCTTTTGCTTCTTTATTTTAGGAAAAAAGTAACTGGGGTTATAGCAGACGAAAGAGACTATCAGGTCGGCGGCCGGGCCGCCCTCCTCGCTATCCAGGCGACATCTTGGATTGGAGTAATTGTTATGTTTGTCTTGTATTCCTTGGGCGCCGCCAATCCGCTCTATCAAGCTATCGCCATGACTCTGGCTTTTTCGGTCTGCGCTTTGATGTTAATATATTCGGCTCTCTTCAAATATTACAGTAAACATAATTTCAAAGATGGAAAATAATATTAAAAAAATAAGGACCAGTTGCGGCATCACGCAAGAAGATCTGGCCCGTAAAGTCGGGGTAAGGCGAGAAACCATTGTCTTTTTAGAGCAGGGGAAATATAATCCTTCTCTTAAATTGGCGCTGAATATCGCGAAAGAGCTGAAAACTCCGATTGATAAATTATTCTCTTTATCATGAAGGGCTTTGTTGCTATAATATTAAAAGCATATGAATATAAAAAATAAAATTCTATATTGGGTCCCTAAAATCCTAGCTATATTATTTGGAGCATTTTTGATTGTGTTTGGTGGCTATGATGATAGTCCGGGAGCGCAAGGACTCGGTCTAATATTGATTATTGCCACGGTTGTTCTGACAGTCAGAAACAGGAAAAGAAAACGACTATAATTATGACCTTCGAACACTCAGCAAAAAATAAGAAAGTCTTGTTATTTATATCCCTCATTATTTTAATGGCGGGTATTTTTTTAGTTTTCTATTCGTCGGTAGTTTTTCAGGAAGGTAATCCTTGGCCGCAGATAAAAGGGATAGTACGACTCAATCTAGGAGGTGAAGCTGTGGTGAAATTGGATATTGGAGAAAATAAATATATTACCAAAAGCAATAATTCGGAGATAATCAAGTCTTTTATGGAAGACAGGGGTTATAAATTTACGGAGCAGATGGGGTCGGGCTATTTTTTTGAATCAAAGACTGGGGCTGGCGCTACTGCGACTCATAGATATTACAGCCGTTTTTATTCGCTTTGGACTATCAATGAAACCGAAAGCCAGATTTCTTGGCTTGATTATAAGAACGATGAATTCGGCTTTGCTTTCCGTTACCCCTCTTTGGCGGTTGATAACCAATTATGGGGTAATTTGACAGAAATTTTGCCGGCGGCAGAAGTTTTGTTGCCGAACCAGGTGTTAAGCCAAGATAATAATTTTTATCGGCACCAGAAATATAGTTTAGCGCGAGATGAGTATACTGGAAAGATATTGAAGACGGAGAATACTTTTATGCCAGAATATGATGGCTCTCATGGGTATCCGACGCCTTGGCACATTGTCATCTTTGATGTGAAAGATATGGTTGAGCTGGATAAAATCATCAAAACTAAACTCGGTTCCGGCTGTAGTTATAAAAATCAAATCCCCATGGAATTTAAGGGCAATTATCGGGTGGAGATAAATGGCGACGGTAAGGATTTAGGAGAAACTCAGTGCCCGGTAAATTATGCTAATTACATAATCTATAGTCCTGATTGGGGCAAGGTCGCTTTTTGGAGCACTGGACAGGAATGCCAGATTGGCTTGGGGTTTATGGCGGAGAATTGTTTTGATCAGGAAATTTCCGAATCATTCCATTTCTTCCAAGCCGGAGCTGCTAAAAAGATATTAGCCGATGAGCTTAAATCATGTTTGCCTAAAAGCGATTTAGACAGCCAGGAAAAATGTGCCAGACTGTTACGGCAAATAATTAATTTTGATTCTTGCGTGGAGGCTGGTTTTTTAATTATGAAGTCAAATCCTTCTCAATGCTCTACGCCTGATGGCCGGACTTTCGTAGAGTAGAATCACAGGTTGAGCCTTATAATAATGAATTATTTTATTTGCTTGAAGGGGGTAAAAAAGGTATAATATTGGTAGCAATATCCTATAATTGGCTTTATTTATATGGAATCCAACAAAAAAGCTTTTACTTTATTGGAAATACTCTTAGTAGTGGCGGTTTTGGCTATCTTGGCCGGAATTGTGATTTTAGCTGTAAATCCTTCTCGCCAACTGTCTAGCGTCAGGAACGCGCAGCGCTATTTGGACGTTAATACCATCCACAAGGCGGTCTATCAGTATAATATCGATACTGGTTTGTTGCCGCCGACAGTCAGCTCCACGCCGATTGAGATTTGCCGTACGGGGGCGAGTGATTGTACCGGCTTGATTGATTTGTCGGTTTTAAGTTCCAGTACCAGATATTTAGTTTCTTTGCCGATTGATCCGATGACTTCGTCGGCTAACGGCACCGGCTATATGATTTATAAGACAGATTCTGGCCGACCGGTAGTCTATTCAAATTTAGCGGAGTTAGATTATGAAATTCAGGCAGGCACGCCGCATAGCGGAGCGACGCCTTCTTTTGTTTGTGGCGACTCAATTTCCTATAGCGGTGAAAGCTACCCCACTGTCTTAATTGGAAGTCAATGCTGGCTAGCTAAAAACCTGAATGTCGGCTCGATGCTCTGTGCGGGGAGTCCTGATAATTCCATTTGCAATGAATCGCCCAGCGATCCTTTTGACGCCAATAATATTGAAAAGTATTGTTATTACAACAATGAAATTGCCAATGGCAATGGCGGTTGCAGCACGGATGGGGCATTATATACCTGGTCTGAGGCCATGGCTCTTCCTAGCGTCTGCCAAAGCCATGACACCTCATCGCCTTGCATCGTCAATAATCCACATCAAGGTGTTTGCCCATCTGGATGGCATATTCCCTCCGATGCCGACTTTCATGCTTTGGAGTTAGTCTATTCTACTAGCCAATGCGATGCTGACCGCTATGACTGGCAATGCTCTCCGGCTGGCACTGCTCTCAAGGTGGGAGGCGCCTCCAATATGAACATCAACTTACCTGGAAGACGCAGATTTTTTGATAATGCTTTTGCTCAGCGTGGCGCTAATTCCTATCTCTGGGCTAGCGACACTATTACAAATGATGCTAACGGCATCCGTATCTTCGGTTGGGGCGATTCTGGCATAACCCGAGGCTCGGATTATCGCACGAATGCTTTTGCGGTTAGATGTGTCAAAGATTAGCTAAAAAATTAAAATATTTTATGGAAGTATAAAATAGGTGCGGGCCGCCCGGGAACTTTTTTTAGCGGGTTGTCTAAGAGATTAATATAGTATTTATATGAAATTAGAAGCAAAATTTTCCAAAGAGCTAACCCCAGATTTGAGACGGGAAACGGCTGAAAAATTAAAAGCGGCGCGGCGAGAGTCAGCTACTTTTAATGATTTAAAAAATAATTTGCCCGAAGATTATCGCCAGTACCAGAATATTGAGGACAGCTTTGAGTCATTGAAAAAAAATGTTTGGGGGAAAATTTTCAAGACCGAAAAATATCGCCAGGCCGAGGCTATGCTAAATGAATCGTTGGGCGAAATCAAGCAGCACAAGATTGACCAAATCAGGAGCGACTACCAGAAAAAATTTAATGAGATTATGAGTAATTGCCCCTTGACGTCAGCCGAAAGAGAAAAATATCTGTCTACGGCAGCCTTAGAGAGGATGCCCCTAGATGATTATCTAGTCTTGTTGCGCCGTTTATCCGGAGAAGCTTTTTATCACGTGACCAGGTATGGCGTCAGGGAAAACACTTTTATGTCTACCGGCGGCGGCCATACTGCTGGCGCTGGCCAGTTTATTGATAGCTTCACGCCGCTGTTAAAGGATGGCAATATTAATTCTTGCACGGCGACTATAATTTCCGACCAAACTAGGGCCAAAGAAGCCATTAATAGCGATTTTTTGAAAGAAGCCAAAGCGAGCGGTCTGTCCGTGTCTGAAGTGGTTGATAAGATTATTTCCAGTTATGGTTCGGTTAATTTTCTGGACAGGGAATCAGCCCATTTTTCTTATGGCCGGGAACTTCATGGCATGTATGGCAGCGAAGATAATTATAAGTTTTATTTTTATTATCCGGCTGAGTACATTCTGCAAAACGATTTCTTTATTTCTACCAGGGAAAGCCAATTGAATGTTGGCCGGGGCTATTATTATAATGCTGGCGGAATTGAACAGCAGTATAATGATTTTGAAGTCTTTAACTTTGGCCAAGGCGTCCCTATCAATGCCGGCATCCTATGCATCAGCAGCGATATCCCAGTTGATCCGGAAACGGGATCGCAGTACCTATTGGAAAATGGCCAGCCGGCGAGAGATGAGGCGGGCGGATTTAAAAAACCCGATAACACAATTTCCAGCCAGGAATATTGGGAAAACTATTTTAAATTGCATCCAGAATTAAAGCCAAGCAAAGTGGTTTACGGCAGTTTTTACTCCAGCAGCTACAAGGTTGATCCCGATTTAGAAAATTGGGCCAGACAAAAGAATATTCATCGGCAAGCTGATACTAAGATTGATGAATTTAAAGATTATAGAAGCAGTTCTTTGGAGGCGCTGAGAGGAATTTTTACCGATATTGTTACCGCAGAATTTAATTCCAAATCTTAATAAAAAAATATGGAAAACCAAAAGTCAGAGTGCTGTCCTAAATTTAATCCCGCTCCTTGGGATGCTAAGGATTTCAGTTGGGATGGCAAGAGATTTATCAAGGGTAAGGTTCGCACTTTCTTTTTTATGCCGCTCAATTTTGGCGGCGCCATAACCCGGTTAATGAAAAAAGCCGGTCAGGCTGGGGCCCAGATTCCGGATTATGTTTGTCTGTCCGACCATACTTCCAAATGGAATATGGATATATATTTGGCGGTTGATCGGGAAATTCCCGGAGCTGAGAACATTACTTTCAGCGGCAGATTCGTCAGCAAGGTCTATGAAGGTAATTTCAAGGATACGGATAAGTGGTGTCAGGATTTTGCCGCTTATGTTAAGAATCGGGGGCTAACAACCAAGAAGATGTACATGTGGTATACAACTTGTCCAAAGTGCGCTAAGAAGTATGGCAAGAATTACGTGGTAATCATTGCCCAGGTTTAATTTATCAAATTATTTTGTTGATAAAACAGCCCATTTCGGGCTGTTTTTGCTTGGGATAATCTGTTATAATATAAATATAAAAGATAAGATAACAATATGCCTTACAATAAAAATTTAGTCGTAGCTTTTGGCGCGGCCGCTTTAGTAGTTTTGATAATTGTCCTTTTGGCCTCTTGGCCCGACGAAAAAAAAGTTGATAATTTACCTCCCGCTAATCCGGAGATTGTTTGCACTGATTATGGCGCCGAGGATTGCCCGGCTGCTTGTGTGGTCTGTCCACCTTGTCCGGAATGCAGTTCTATTTCTTGCCAAAGCGAGGAGTTTTGCGCTCAGAAGGGGATTGACCGGAGTTGGTATGAGGGCATCAAAAAAACTTTAGGCGATGGTACTAGCGCGGTTTGCGCTGTGGAAAATTGTCATGGCTTAGAGATTAAATGTGGCCCTAATCCAGCCGAGGTTTGTACGGCCATGTATCAGTTGGGCGACAAGTGTTTGCAGTATGCCAGTTGCGGCTTAGTTGACAATCAATGCCAGCCGACTTTAAGCGCCAAATTTGTAAGCTGCAAAGCTTGCGTGGATAAATGCTCCGAGGATTATCGGGGCGATGTCGTCCAGATGTTTAATTGTGAAGCTCAGTGCCAATAATTATGAAATTAGATTTTGTTGATAGCAAAGAACTGGTTTTAGTCTTGTCCCAAAAATCAGATTCTAGTCTGCGGGTTTTTCGGGATGATAATAATCAGCCGACAGAAGGGGATAGAAGAAAGTATTTTTCAGCCCAAGGAATTGATTATAGTCAGGTGGTAGCGGCTGATTTGGTTCATGGTGATAATATTGCTTTAGTGACGGAAGAGAATAAGGCTCGAGTTATCCCTGATTGCGATGCTTTGGCTACAAATGTTCCCGGTATTATTCTGGCGATTACCGTGGCTGATTGTTTGCCGCTTTATTTCTTTGATTCTGATAAAAAGGCTGTCGCCTTGGCTCACGCTGGCTGGCGCGGCGTTAAAGCGGATATTGCCGGAAAGGTAGTAAGGTTTATGGCCAAAAACTATGGTTCTAATCCTGAGGATATCGCTGTTCTGGTCGGACCGCATATTGGCCTCTGCCACTTTGAAGTCCAATCTGACGTGGCGGAAGAGTTTGCCCTTTGGCCAGATTATATAGAAACCCGTGCCGGAAAGACTTTTATTGATCTAGCCGGTATTGTTAGAGCTCAATTACTTGAAGTTGGGATTAACCCAGAGAGTATTAATATTAGCTCAGAATGTACTTATTGTTTGCCTAATAAATATTTTTCCTATCGGCGCGATCACCCGGAAGAATTTGAGGTGATGGCGGCTGGTATTGGGATAAGATAAAAATATGTCTGATTTTGATCATCAAGCTTTAAATTTAGCCGGAGACAAGCCTCTAATTTATACGGCGGCCTCCAAGCACCTTTTTTATTACCGCATGTTCATCTCGAAGTTTGTCTTGGAACGTGGTGGCGTGCCGCTCAACCCTTTTATGATCTTTGACTATTTTCTGCTGGATGCGGTAGAGCGCGATGCTGTTAGGTCCGGTAATAATAGCCTAGTTAAGCGCTGTGATGAAATCTGGGTTTTTGGACCAGTCAGCGATGGCGTCTTGGCGGAGATTAAGCTAGCTAAGAATATGGATAAGCCGTTAAGGTATTTTCAGATTGAAAAAAATAATATCAGTGAGATTAGCCGCGATCAAGTTATTCTGGAGGATGATGTGGCTGGTTATAGAGATGAGTTATAATATCTTTTGATATCGTTATCCGTTGCATTATTTTTATCAAAAAAAACCGTCCGGAGACGGTTTAATTTAATCAAGTTCTAAAACAGACATGTAGACTGGGCCGGACCAGGTCCAGGAAGCTTTCAGGATTTCTACTTTGTTGCCCTTGGATTTTTCCCAAGCGCGTAGTTTTCTGAGATCTTCTTTAATCCATTTGCGGCGGTTTCTGATGTCGCGGAATAATTCTTTCATGATCCCAGGAATATTGGCGAGGCTATAGGGCCGGCCATTTCCTTTAAAGCGGTTAGTTTCTGCTTCCCAAGAATATTGTCCGCGCGCCCACCATCTTTTAATGCGGGGTAGCCAGAATAAAATTTGGGCAAAAGTACTAACTCTGATGTAGGTAATCATGTCGTACTTTCCGAGTGGCAGAATCGCATTGTTCTTCGTAGCATGGATGTCCTCAATGATAAAGACTTTGTCCGAAGGGAAGATATAAGGCAGCTTAGACAGGAGATCCTGGTCTAAGGGGTGTCTAATTTCCCTGAACTTGTCCGCATCATAGTGCTCTACTTTGTCTTTGTAGGCATCAAGGGTTTCAAATAAGGCTTTTTTCTGTCGGCGTAGCGTGGACTTGCCGACAATTCCAATTCCGGTAATAAGTATTAGCATGATTTATCTGTTTTTTAGTAATGAACATTAGTATTACTGGGGAAGATTATCACATATTATTATTTATGTCAAATAACTTATGAAAATCACTATCTGCGGCAGTATTGCCTTCTATGAAGAAATGCTTAGCAAAAAGAAAGAATTAGAAGCCTTAGGGCATGAAGTATTAGTCCCGCCATCCGAGGTGAGGGGAGCTAACGGCGAGTTGATTCCGGTGAGTGAGTATTATGCTTTGCGCAAAGCCGCGGCCGATGATGTAGCCTGGATTTGGGATAATAAGGAGCGGGCGATGCGCGACCATTTTGCCAAGGTGGTGGTGGCCGATGTTATCCTGGTTTTGAACTGTGACAAGAAAGGCGTTGCCGGTTATATCGGCGCTAATACTTTGTTAGAGATGGGCCTAGCTTTTTATCTGAACAAGAAAATATATCTCTTTAATCCTATTCCCTCTATGGATTACCGGGAAGAGATTTTGGGAATGCGCCCGCAGATAATAAATGGCGATCTGAATTTGATAGTATAAATAAAAAATATTATTGTTAAACAAAAAATCACCCTAATGGGTGATTTTTTGTTATATCAATCTAGAGAATGATATTAGCGGCGAGGTCTCGGACCTTCGGTCATAGGGCGGGCAATGCTGACGTTCAAACGTCTGCCTTCCACCTCATTACCGTTCATCGCGGAGATCGCTTTTTCAGCTTCGGCTTCAGAGGACATTTCCACGAAACCAAAACCTTTGGAGCGGCCAGTCATGCGATCTTTAATGATCACAGCAGACTCTACAGTGCCGTAATCGGCAAAAAGAGCGCCCAAAGCAGCGTCATCGAAGCTGTAAGGGAGGCCGCCAACGAATAATTTCTTCATACTTTTCTTGGCGAATTTACTTTGTAAAGGTAAGTCGACTTTTTCTTTTTAAGCCGCCTTTCTTGGCCAAATAATTAATTCGCCTGAGAAAAAGCACACGAAAAGAAAACTTACTGTCTGGTAGTATAGTCCATATTGGGCGAATTGTCAATAGAAAAACAAAAAAACGCCATTTTAATTGGCGTTTTTTAGAGAAAAAATTTTTTATTCCAAGTCAATTTTGTAGATGCGGCCAGTGGTTTTGTCGGTAAAAAATAGTTGATTTTGATTGTCGGTGACCATCAAGCTGGAAATGTTGTATTTGCCGTCGGGCACGGCTACCAGCTCTCTAGCGCCGGTGGCAGTATTTATCTTGTACAGGCTATCTTTAGTCTGGTCAGCCATTTCCGGGAACAGCCCGGCACCGCGTTCCAATTCGTCCGGTACGGCGCAATAGACTTCGTTAGCTGAAGCAAAGGTGCATTTGTTGGCCCAGGTATTTATTTCTAGGCTCTTGCGGTTGACGCCGATATTGTCGCCTTGAGCGTTGACTATCCAAAGCTTAGGTTTGAGATCGGAGTTGTTGTTATAGGCGCTGTAGAGCAGGCGATCGCCTTTGTCGGTCCATTGGGTTTGGATGCCGCGGCCCTCAATGATGGTAGATTTGAAATTTTCTTCGTTTAGGCCGACAAAGAATAGTTCTTGGCGATTGAAATCTACCCCCTTGGTGTACATGGCTATGCTTTGATTATTTGGGGACCAGGATGGGATGACTTTGTCAGCATTCTCGCCAATGAATTCTAGGGCTTGGGCTTTGGAGCCGTCGCTGTTTGAAACTACCAGCCAGCGGTTATCCGGGTCATTACCAATACTCTTGGAAACTAATTGGTTGCTGTCAGTAGAAAAATCAAAACCTTCCCAGTGCTTAGGTAGGGTGAACTGGCGCTCAGAGTTGAAGTCGTAGACGATATTAGATCCGTCCGGATATTCCAGAACCGCCTTGCTGGTGTTGGGAGCCCAGGTGACAGCGCTGACATCATGGAAAACTTTGTCGGAGAGGGGGACAGCTTCGCCGTTAGCGTCTATTTTGTAGAATTTTCCATCGGTCTTGTTGTAGTATTGGACGTCCTTGCCGTTGCTGCTCAATATTGCCCCGACTGACGGAGTGTTATTGAGAGCGGTGACTTTAGTGAGGCCGCCTTGGGCGACGGCGCTAACCGCAGCTTGCGGTGATTGGGGGGAAACCGGGCCAGTGACTCCGGGGGTTGTCGGTATTCCCACACCGCCGGTGGTGGTAGACACTTGCTGGCCACCTTCGCCCGCCGTGGGCAGACCGCTAGGCTCGGTTACTTCGCCCGGGGTTGTCACCGGAGGGGTAACGGTCACGGGTTTAAAGAAGAAACTGTAGATAAGGTATCCCAAAAGGACAACTATGCCTAAAAAGGCGACAATCAGTATTATTTTTTTGTATTTAGCCGGCAAGTTCATTTGGTTTATTTTTAATTTTATGTTATAATTATCTTATAATATTTAGGCAAAAACTATTGTGGCTTTTGCTCTAATATTATATAATATAATCATAAATAAAACAACTTTTTTCGGTTTTAAGCCCAAAGATAAGGGGCAGATCTCTTAGATAAATAATAAAATTTCAATACTAAAACATATGGGGTTATTCTCTTCGGCCGAGAGCACGTACTTAGGTATAGATATTGGCGACTCTTCTTTAAAAATGGTAGAGTTAGCCAAAAAAAATAAGAAGATTGTTTTGAACAATTATGGTTTTAGCGAAGACATGGGTGACATCAAATTGACCAGTTTGGACGATCCGGATTATGTCGCTAAGGTTATAAATAAAGTCAAAAAAGATATCGGTATCGTTTCTGGCTCGGCTAGCGTTTCTTTGCCGAGTTTTTCGGTTTTTTCTTCCGTTATCAATCTTTATAATGTCAACAAAAAAAATATCGCCGAGCATGTCAACGAAGAAGCCCGCAAGGTTATCCCTCTGCCGCTCGAGGAGATGGTGCTTGATTGGAAGGTGATTCCGCAATTAAATCCAGATCCGAATAACCCAAATAATAATACTAAGATATTTTTGACTGGCAGCCCGAAGAAGCTAATTAAAAAATATATTAATATTTTTAATGCCGCTAAGATTAATCTAGTCAGCCTGGAGACTGAAACCTTCTCTCTAATCCGTTCACTTTTAGGCAACGACAAGTCAACGGTAATGATTGTGGATTTGGGCGCAAACAGCACCGACATCTGCATCGTCAAGGAAAGCATCCCGTATTTGAACCGCAGCATTAATGTTTCTGGCCATACTATTACTGAGGCTATCAGCCAGAAGTTGGGAATCAGTTTAGAAAAGGCTAGCCAATTGAAATTTGATCTTGGCATTTCAGCCTTGGGAGAAAAGCAGGTTGATGTGCCCCAGATAGTAATGAATGCCGTAGCCCCGATAATCAATGAAATCAAGTATATGGTTGATTTGTTTGAGGGTAGCAACAATGAAAAGGTAGAAAAGATTATCCTTTCCGGCGGCGGCGCGATGCTGATTAATTTGGCTAATTACTTGGAAAATACATTGAATATCCAGGTGATTATTGGCAATCCTTGGTTCCGCGTTTCCTATCCCAAGGAATTGCAGCCGGTTTTAGCTGAAGTTGGCCCACGCTTGTCAATTGCAATCGGCCTAGCTATGCGGAGTATTGAGTAAATATTAATTTTCATATTATGTCTCAGATCCCAGAGAAAAAAACTACCACGCCAATCCCTTGGTATAAAAAGAAACTCGATTTCAGAAGTCTTTTAAATCGTTTTTCTCATCCGGCTGTTAAGGCTGAGGTTGTTAAGGATACGGCCCCAAAGCGAGTCATCAAGGATATCAGGGCCAAAGCCGCCGCCAGCGATGACACGTCAACTGTCAAGAATCCGGATATTTTGGATATTGATTTGATTAAAGATGAAGTACCGGTCATTTTTGACAGCAAGAAACATCTTTACGCTTTAGCGGCTTTCATTATGCTTTCCTTTTTTCTGGTTTTTGAAGTTTATTTTTTCCTCTATTCTTGGGAGAAACAGGAAATTAGCAAAAAAGCCGATGCTTTGACGGAGGAGATAACCCGTTTGGACGGGCAGATAATTGAATTGAAAAAAGAAGCGGCATCCGCCACTGATTGGCGGAACCGGATGAATTCTATTACCCCGGTTTTTAATAATCATGTTTATTGGAGCAACTTGTTGCGCTATCTAGAAAATAATACCCTAGCTGACGTCTATTATTCCGGATTGAGCGGCGATACGGGCGGTTCCTATTTGCTTCATTCTTGGGTCAAGGATTTTAGAGCCATTAGTTTCCAGCTAAAAACTATTTTGGCTGATAACCTGACAGCTAGCGCCAAGATTAGCAACGAAAAAGTTAATAATGGCGACCAGAGCCAGGGGGTTTTGTTTGATTTAAATTTGTCAGTCAAGCCTAGACTTTTTACCGAATAATTATAAATCATACTATATGGAAAATTCTTTAGATAATGAGTTGAAGAAAGATCTGCACCCGACAGGGAAGTTGGGTTCTTTGCAGCCGTTACGGGAATTGACGCCGCAAGAAAAACATCGCCAGAATCAGATTAATAAAGCCCTGAATAATTATTTCCCCTTTTTGATTATCGCGGCGGTTATAGCGGTTCTAGCCTTGTCTTATTTTTTCATTATTAGGCCTAAATATCGTAAAATAGTCTCCACTATCAACACTACTTTTTATGAGAAGAATCAATTAGCGCCAAAATATAATGAATTAAGCGGCTATCAGGACCTGCTAGAGGCTTATAACAAGCTTGATCCGGTGGCTGTGGCCAAGGCGACGGATTTGATCCCGGGAGAATATTTGAAAGAAGATCTATTTACAGAAATGGTTTATCTAGCCTCGCAAAAAGGCCTGACTATGGGCTCATTAGTGGTCGTAAAAGATGTCGATCAGGTGGCACCGTCAGATACAACCGGCACTAATAATAATTCCCGGCGTCCCAGTAATGCTCCAGCAACGCCAACAGCGCCTAGCGCTCCAGCCTTGAACCTGCCCGCTAATGTCGGCAGCTTTAATGTCAAAATGACTTTGAATAAAGTTGATTATTCGGCCTTAAAGAGTTGGCTGGCGGCGGTGGAAAATAGCTTACGCCTGATTGATATCCGGACGCTTAATTTTGATCCTAAAACTAGTTCAGTTTCTTTGGAGATGGTCACCTATTATTTGAAAAATAACTAGCCTATATGAAAAAAGTTTTTAAATTTCTAGCTTATACTTTTATTTCGGCCTTGATAGTCTTCAGCGCAGTGCTGGTTTCCTACCGGAAAACTATTTTTAATTACCTTAACTCCGTTAATAATTTAAATCGCCCGACTGAAGCGATGTTAAATGATATTCGGCGCGATGGCGAAGTTGGTGGCACTGGTTTGAGCGTTGATATTCTGTCCAACCCTAAATTCCAACGTCTGGTTAAGACCGAGGTTGACTTGACCGGGTTGAACTTGTCTACCAGCACTGAACCCGTTACTTCGGGCGAACCTAGCGTTCCGGCGGAAGCCCCGACATTTGATGTCGGCAATCCTAATCCTTTCCGCGCTTTCTAAGTATAAAGAAAAATTATGTACAAACCAGAAGAGCTCCTGGCTCTATTGGAAAAAAAGAATATAATTACTCCCGCTAAGGCCCAGGAGATAAATAATGCTCTAAGCAAAGATAAGAACGCTTTAGAGCCTTTTTTGCTTAAGAACGGTATTTTAGATGCTGAAAAAATAACTGAGCTTAAAGCGGAATTATATCATTTGTCATATAAGAACTTGCAGACCGAGACCATCAAGGATGAGTGGTTGAATTTTATCAGCCGCGATATCGCCCGCAATTATTCGGTGGTTTGTTTTTATAAAGATACGGCCATTGCTAAAGTCGGCATCCTTAAATATGACATCAAGTCTATGGAGGCCGTTAGCTTTTTGGCCAAAGGACAGAATTTGAAGGTGGAATATTATTTGATTTCCGATAAAAGTTTTCGCGAGGTTTTTCGCAAGTATGACAAGTTAGAAGAGGAAGTTTCTACCGCCTTGGAGGTTAAGGCTAAGGCGGAGGGCGAGGACTTAATCCAGGTGGAGGAGAAGAGCGATGTCCTAAGCGAAGAAGACGTCAATTCAGCCCCGATCGCCCGGATCGTTTCAGTTATCATCCGTCACGCTGTCGAGAGTCGGGCTTCCGATATCCATATTGAACCATACTTAAATGAAAGCCGTGTCCGCTATCGTGTCGACGGCATCTTACATAATTCTTTGGTCTTGCCGAAGACCGTTCATAATTCTGTGATCGCTAGAATCAAGGTTTTGGCAAAGTTAAAATTAGATGAAACTAGAATCCCGCAGGATGGTCATATTAGGCTGATAATTGATGGTCGGGAAATTGATTTTCGTATTTCCACCTTGCCTTTGGGAGCGTCAGAAAAGGTAGAAATGAGAATTTTGGATCAAGCTAAGGGCCTGACTTCATTAGAAGATTTGGGCTTTAATCAGCATGTATTGGAAGTTTTGCGTGAAAGCATTAAAAAAACCAGCGGTATCTTGTTACTGACCGGTCCGACTGGTTCTGGCAAGACCACAACTTTATATTCAGTCTTGAATGTTTTGAACAAAGAAACCGTTAATATTTCTACTTTGGAGGATCCGATTGAATATCAGATTAAAGGCGTTAATCAGTCTCAGATTCGCCCGGAGCTTGGCTTCGATTTTGCCACCGGCCTAAGATCATTCTTACGCCAAGATCCTAATATTATTATGGTCGGCGAGGTCCGCGATGAAGAAACGGCTGAGTTGGCGGTTCATGCCGGTTTGACCGGCCATTTAGTGCTTTCTACTTTGCATACTAACGATGCCTTGGGCGCTATTTTCCGTCTTTTGGATATGAAGATTGAGCCTTTCCTCTTGGCCTCTACTTTGCGCTTGGTTATTGCCCAACGTTTAGTCCGCCGCCTCTGTCCTTATTGTAAGAAAGAGGGCAAGTTGCCGGAGAAGGTGATACAGGAGATGATGAGTTCTTTGTCGGAATTGCCGATTGATGTCGTTCAGAAAGAAGTTGCCGGTCTTAATAATTTTGAAGATATCAAGAATTTCAAATTCTATGATCCCGTGGGTTGCGTCCGCTGTTCCAATACCGGATTCTTGGAACGCTTGGCCATAGCAGAAGCAGCCCTAGTTACAGAAGATTTGAAGGAGATGATCATCAATCGCCGCCAGGCGTTAAATGTCGGCGCTTTAAAAAATAGCCAATTATTTATTTCTCTCAAGCAGGACGGCATCTTTAAAGTGCTTTCCGGGGTAACCAGTATCAATGAAGTGATGCGGGTGGTTGAGATTGAAAACTTATAACTATGCCAATTTATCGCTACAAGGCCGTTAATGCCAAACAACATAAGAGCTACGGGCAAGTCATTGCTTTTAATGATAATGATGCTAAATACCGGATCAACCGTTTAGGTTTGGATCCGATTTGGATAGTGGATGCTACTGATAGTTTATATAATCGAATTTGGCTCTGGCTTAACCGCGTCCGCGGTAAGGATTTGGTGGTTTTTTCCCGTCAGTTTTCTTTATTAATATCTTCCAATGTCGGCGTGGTTGAAGCTTTGGTTACGGTGCAAGAACAGACCGCCAACATTAAACTGAAAAATATCATGTCGCAAGTGGCCTTTGAGGTCGACGCCGGCATGCTTTTATCCGAAGCGATGCGCAAGCATGGCGGCCGGATTTTTTCTAATTTTTTTATCAATGTTATCCATGCCGGTGAAACTTCGGGCAAATTAGATGAAGTGTTGAATTATTTGGCGGACGAAATGGAAAAGGACTATGATTTAACCAGCAAATTCAAGAGCGCCATGATTTATCCGACTATCGTTTTGATCGGCTTGGTCGGTGTCGGTTTTATCATGATGCTTTTTGTGATGCCGCAGTTGACCGCGATATTGCAAGAAACTGGAGCGACTTTGCCTTGGGCCACGCGAGCGGTTATCTGGGCGGTAGATTTCTTGCAGAAATATATTGTCGGCATCTTGATCTTCATTGTCCTGTTCTTTCTGGGCTTGCGTTTCTTTATGCGTTCCGATTTTGGCCGCCTCAAGGTAGATTATTTCAAGTTGCATGTGCCGGTAGTCGGCCAGCTGTTCCGCTTGGTTTATCTGGTCCGTTTCTGCCGTTCTTTCAGTACCTTGCTCCGCGGTGGTGTTAACCTGACCCGGAGTTTGGAAGTCAGTTCGGATATCGTCCGCAACCGGATCTACCAGCGCTTGATCGCCGACAGTATTAAGGAGGTTAATGAGGGAAATTCGGTTTCGTCGGTCTTTATGGCAAGCCGGGAAATCCCGAAAATGATACCGCAAATGATGTCAATCGGAGAAAAGACCGGTAATCTGGATACGGTGCTGGACAAGATCAGCGTTTTCTATAGCCGAGAATTGTCAGCCAAGTTGAATAATTTAGGGGTAATATTAGAGCCTTTGGTGATGGTGATTCTGGCTATCGGCGTCGGCATCATGGTCGCAGCCATCATTTTACCGATGTATAATATTGCTACCAGTTTCTAATAGTGGTATAATATATAAAGATAATATAAAGATTATTTTATAATAATTTGATACCTCTTAAGGTTGTTGCGTTAATCCCCGGGATTAAATTAATAACTTAGAGGGTAAATAGAAGGAGGTGAATTATGAAAAATAAAAAAGCATTTACTCTAATCGAGTTATTGGTAGTTATCGCCATCATCGGCTTATTGGCTACCTTGTCCGTTTTAGCTCTGAACAACGCTCGTGCTAAAGCTAGAGACGCTAAACGCGTGGCTGATATCAAACAGATTCAGACCGCTTTGGAACTTTACTTTAACGACGCTCAGACTTATCCGTCTGAATTAAATACTGGCCAGTCTATTCAGAGTACTACCTCTGGTACTAGCACTTACATGCAGGTTATCCCGTCCTCTCCGACCCCTAACGTTTCTGGCGTTACCGGTTGCGGCGGCACTGATTATACCTACACTTGGGTCAACGAAGGTAGTTATACTTTGCAGTATTGTTTAGAGGGTAATGTTGGCTCTATTCCAGGCAAAGAATTGAATATCGCCACCAATGCTCAGCTTTACATTCCGTAATCAAATTTTTTAGTTTGAATACTATAGAAAGCCCCTGTTCGCAGGGGCTTTCTGTTTTTTATTTAGCCATCATGGCCGCCTCTTTTTTTTGGGGAAATATGGTATAATGACAATATGAATAATAAAACGATAAAATTTCAAGAATATCCTTCTTTTTTGCAGTCTAAAGAATGGTTGGATTTCGAGCGTCAGAATGGCCACCAGGTGTCTCAAATCGGGTCTAGTTATTTTATCCAGAAACATCTTTTCGGCCGTAAACATTATTTATACGGTCCGCGGATAAATGGTGATGATATTACCAAAATGAAGCTGTCTGATCCGGCCGCTGTTTTTGTTCGTTTTGAGCCAAATTCATCGTCCTGGACAGGTCCAGGGAGGAGAACTATTGACGTTCAGCCCAAAGAAACCATCGTTTTGGATTTAAGTTTATCAGAGGAAGAGATTTTGGCCGGTATGCATCAGAAGACTAGGTACAATATCAGGTTGGCCGAAAAGAAGGGGGTCAGGATAGTGATTGACAATGGCCGGATTGAAGATTTTTTGCATCTTATGGAAGAGACAACTAATCGGGATAATTTTTCCGCCCATAGCGATGATCATTATCGCGCCATGGCCCGGTTCAACCCTGATTTTATCCAACTGATCCTGGCTGAATATGAGGGCCGAGTGATAGCGGCCGGTTTATTTTGTTTTTCTGATTCAGTCGCAACTTATCTGCATGGCGCTTCGGCGAACGAATTCCGCCAAGTCATGGCGCCGTATCTCTTGCAGTGGACAGCTATCAAGAAAGCTAAATCGGCTGGCTTAAAATATTATGATTTCTATGGCATCAGTGCTGTGAAATGGCCCGGAGTCACTCGCTTCAAGCAGGGCTTTGGCGGTCAGGCGGTAGAATATGCCGGGACTTTTGACCTGCCCTTGTCCCCAATTTGGTATCTAGTTTATCGTGTCTTGCGTTTTGTTAACCGCTTAATAGTCAAAAAAATATGATTGAGATTAATAATACTACTAAGGTCAAAATTAACAGCGTCAAGTTAAAGCGAGTAATTGAAAAATTCATTGAGTCGAAGCGCTTAAAGGATTTTTCTGTTTCTGTGGCGCTTATTGGCGACGCCAAGATGACGGAATTAAATTATCGTTATCGGGGCCTAAAGAAGCCGACTGACGTCCTGTCTTTTACTGCTGTTAATGAGATTATTATCAATATCAAGCAAATTGAACGGCAGGCCAAGGAGCAGGGGCAGAGCCGGGAAGCCGAACTGATTTTTATCCTAGTGCACGGACTGCTGCATTTGATTGGCTATAATGACAATACTGAGCCAAAGCGGCTTAAAATGATCGCCCTGGGGGAAGATTTTATCCGCCGTTTATGATATAATGGAATTATGAAAAAAGGGCTAAAAAAAGAGGCGTTTACCATTATTGAGCTTTTGGTGGCTATGGCGATTATTGCTATTGTCACTGGTATTTTTTTGACTAACTATTATGGCAGCGAGGGGCAATCTCAATTGATTAATGGCACTCAGTCTTTGGTGCGTGACTTGCGTGTTGCCCAGAACAAGAATATCGCCGGGACTAGATATGGCGGCACCATGCCTTATGGCTGGGGCATCAGCATGTCCAGCGGTTCGGACTATTATGTCTTGTTCGCCGACATTAATGGCAATTATTTTTATGATAGCGGCGAGGAATTAGAGTCTAAAGGCGGCCGGATTATTTATCTGCCGGCTAATGTCATCATCTCTTCTTTTAACCAAACCAATCAAGCCGATGTCTTGTTTTATAATGATTATGATGTACCGCAAGCTAATATGAGCGATCCGATAAACCTCATTAGCTTTGAGGATGATTTGACTATTGTCTTAGCAGATACGAACACTGGCGCTACTAAAGAAGTCTATGTTAATAGATTCGGTTTAATTAGTTCTAATTTATGAAGTTAGTTCTAAACAAAAAACAACCCGCTTTTTCTTTACTGGAAACCATTGTGGTTCTTTTTATCGTAGCCGTTGGCTTGGTCAGTATTCTATCGCTAACGGTTGATAGCTTGCGGGCGCAGAATTTGAATCGTTCTAACTTGGTAGCTTATAATTTAGCAATTGAGGGAATAGAACTAGTCAAGAATATTCGAGACACTAATTTTATTTTGAATTCTTCCACGACGCCGGTATTTTGGAATAAAAATATTGAAGGCAGTGTGGCGGGTATGAGATACAAAGTTGATTATGCTAATTACACCCCGGTCAATGTATCTAATATTTCCGAGTGCCGTTTGCAGTTGACAACCGGTGCTGATCCTAATTTTTATATTCACCAGGCCGGCCTGCCCGATAGCGCTTATAGCCGGATGATTACTGTCACCTCGGCTGACTCTGATCCTGCTTCATCGACGGTTTCATCGTTGGTTGAGTGGCTGGACGGCGGTCAAACATATCAACTGGAATTAACTACCATGCTCTATGATTGGGAATAAAAAGCCAGCTTTTACTTTGATTGAAGTCATCGTTTCGGTGGCAATTTTTGCCGTTATTATAATTACTTCTTCCCAGATCTTTCAGGCCAGCCTTAATGCCCAAATAGAGAATATTGATGAAGTCGCTCTGCAGGAGGATGTTAAGTATGCCTTAGAATTCATGTCCCGCCAGGCCCGTGGCGCTATCAAGAATACCAGCGGCTCAACTTTGTGCGGCGTTGATGCTGGCTACACTTATGCTACTGATGGTTCTACTTTATATTTTCAAGATGCTTATTCTGCTTGCGTTACTTACACCACCGCGGTTGATGTTAATGGCGTCCAGCGAATCTTGGCGAGCCAAGCCAGCTTAAGCCATTATATCACTTCGCCTCGGACTGATGTGGGAAGCTTGAAATTTATCGTCGCCGACGATCCGAGCACAGTCAAGCCATTGTTAACTTTGAATTTTCAAGCTAAATCTAAAGCTGATATTAATTTGCCGGCTTTGTCGGCCCAGATTAGCGTCAGCTCTAATTGGTATGCGCCTTAATATCCCTTTGAACAAAAGAAATTTATCAGCCAGCGCCTTGTTGGTCTCGCTTTTTATTTTAACTGGCCTGTTTATTATCGCTTTCGGTGTCGGCTATTTATCTTTTTTTAATACTAAAACTTCTGACGTTTATCAGCAAAGCGCTAAAGCCCGCGCAGCGGCCTTAGCTGGAGTGGAGAAGTTCAAGTGGGAGAAGCGGCAAAATAATTTTGATTTGGCTACGGGTTGCGAACCTCATTTTATGGAAGTCCACCAGGCTGACGGTTCTTATTTCTACTTGAAATGCACTCCCGATATCAACGGCTGGCCGACGGTCCAAGCCGTCGGGGTTTATAAAAGTTCTAACGTAACATTGGGCACCGGTTATGCCTATGATATCACCTGGGAATGTAATGCTAATTTTGCCATTGGTTCCTTGTGCGGTGGTGGCGTATTATTTGCAGTCAATCCGATGCTTGTGGCCGCTCCTTCGGGCTGTACTGATCCGGATGGGGCTGGCTGTGATAATTCTTATCAAGCAGTTGATACCTTGGTTAAGGTTTGGGACAACACCGATCCCGGCGTCCAGACAGACGCTTTGGACGAGGAAGATGGCCGGAATAATGCCGCTCTATTAGTGGGCGAATCGCGCTATGAAGCGGCAGTTTATTGCGACTCCCTTTTTGTTAATAATTATGGTGATTGGTATTTGCCGGCTAAAAATGAGTTATTTAATTTGTATTTAAAAAGTAATTATTGTGATGATTTTACGGTGGGCGGCGAGCCGGTAGGTTGCAGCCAAGGTGATAACGCTCATCCGGTAGTCGGTGGCTTTAATCCGGACACATATCAAACTTCCAATGAATCTAATGATTATCCTTTGGATCAGAACTGGTGGGTAAGTTTTTATGATGGTTCTTTGGTTACTAATGGCAAGATGAAAGATGTTTATGTCCGTTGTGTTCGCCGTCCCTCTTAATTTTAATTTATGACCAAGCTCGAAGCTCAGGCGCGTATTGCCAGGCTGAAAAAAGAAATTGATTTTCATCGTTATAACTATCATGTTTTAGATAAATCCACTTTGAGCGAAGGTGCTCTGGACAGTCTGAAGCATGAGCTTTTTAAATTGGAGCAATCTTGGCCGGAGCTCATCACTCCTGATTCACCGACCCAAAGAGTCGCGGGCAAGCCATTGGCCAAATTCAAAAAGGTGGAACATTCTTTGCCGATGCTGTCTCTCTTTGATGCTTTCTCCGAGAGCGATATGACCGATTGGCTGGAGCGTATCAAGAAGTTAAGTAGCTCTCGCTATCAATTCTACTGTGAATTGAAGCTGGACGGTTTAGCAGTCAATCTTAAATATGAATCCGGCTTGTTCGTTCAGGGATCAACTCGGGGCGACGGTCGCGTAGGAGAAGATATTACCCAGAACTTAAGGACTATCAATAGCATCCCGCTGTCTTTACGCCGTCCGAGCACAGCTGAAATGAATAGCATTGGTTTGTCCCAGAAACAGCAGAAAGAATTATTGACTGCTATTTCCGGCGGTCAGGTAGAAATTAGGGGTGAGGCTATTATGACCAAGGCAGTGTTAGAGAAGCTTAATAAAAGATACGCCAGTTTAGGCAAGCCGCTTTTGGCTAACGCCCGAAACGCTGTCGCCGGTTCTATCCGGCAACTGGATTCCCAGATAACTAATGAGCGCCAATTATCTTTTTTCCCTTATGATTTGCTGATTTTTGGTAAAAGGGAAGGGATTTTAGCTACGCGGGAACAGTCTGACAAGTTGATGAAATTTTTGGGTATCAAAAGCCTGAAATATAATCGTCTTTGCCAGACCATGGCGGAGGTTTTGTCTTTTCACCACCAGCAGGAGTTGAAAAGGGATGCTTTGCCTTTTGGCATTGATGGCGTAGTGGTCAAAATTAATGATTTGAATCTGTGGAATTTGTTAGGGGTTGTCGGCAAGGCGCCGCGTTATGCTATGGCGTATAAGTTTTCGGCGGAGCAGGCGACGACCAAACTCTTGGATGTTATTTGGCAAGTTGGTCGGACCGGCAGCTTGACCCCGACAGCGGTTTTATCTCCGGTTAATGTTGGCGGCGCTACTATTTCTCGAGCGACTCTCCATAATATGGATGAGATTAAGCGTCTCGGGCTGAAGTTGGGTGATACTATTGTCATTGAACGCGCTGGTGATGTCATTCCAAAAGTAGTGGAGGTTTTACCCAAACTCCGGACCGGGAAAGAGAAGAGTATCTCCGTCCCCAAGGTTTGCCCGATGTGTTCTGGGCCGGTAGCGCAAATAGCTGACCAGGTCGCCTATCGCTGCCTTAACAAAAAATGCTATGCCGTTACTCTGCGCCAACTGTCTCATTTTGTCAGCAAGGGCGCAGTTGATATTGATGGTCTGGGCCCGAAGATAATTGAGCAACTCCTGTCTGTCGGTCTCATCAAAGACGCGGCTGATTTATATGCTCTGAAAAAATCAGATCTGTCCAACTTAGAACGCTTTGCCGAGAAGTCGGCGGATAATTTGATTAACGCCATTGAGTCGCGTCGCCAGATAGTTTTGAGTCGCTTCTTATTTGCCCTGGGTATTTTGCATATTGGCGAGGAGTCGGCCCGGGTTTTGGCGGGGTTAATCCTGTCGCGGCGAAAAGAGAAGACTAAGACCATGACAGTGGCTGAGCTGAGGAAGATTATGAGTGCCTTAAGCCTATCTGACCTAGATCAGGTGGCTGATTTTGGCCCAGTAGTCTCTAAATCTATCTATAGTTTCTGGCAGGACGAGCATAACCAGGTATTGCTGCAAAAAATGGCTGATAATGGGGTTATTTTACAAATAGAAAAACCTCGGGCCGGAGCTGACAGTTCAGTTTTGGCCGGCAAGAGCTTCGTCTTAACCGGGACCCTAGCTGGTTTGACAAGGGACCAGGCAAAAGATAAAATTAGAGCATTAGGAGGCAAAATCAGTAGCGCTGTCAGCCGCCAGACCGATTATGTCATCGCGGGGGTTGATCCGGGAAGTAAATACGATATGGCGCGGCAGCTGGGGGTCAAGATTTTAAGCGAAGATGAATTTATTAATTTGATCAAATAATATGAGTTTAAATAGCGCCGACATCAAACACGTGGCCGCTTTGTCTAAGTTGAGCTTGAGTGCCAAGGAGTTGAAGAATTATGGCTCGCAATTGGGGGCGATTTTAGATTATGTCGGCCAATTAGCCGCAGTTGATACTGACAACGTGGAAACGGCTTTGCGTTTAGGCGATAGCAATAATGTCTGGGGCGAGGACAAGGTACACGAGTGGGATCAGGCTGAGGTAAAAATTGCTTTGTCCCAAGCCTTAGGAGAACAGCAGGGCCAGATAAAAGTGCCGCGAGTTTTAGAATAAAATTATTATGAATCTTAACCAGCTTACAATTGAAGAGGCGCGCTTGCTCTTGGATAGCGGTAAAATTACTTCCTTGGAATTGGCCCATGATTGCTTGAAGCGTATCAAGTCTTTAGACAAGAAAATTAAAGCTTTGATTACTTTGGGTGAGCCGGAAGCTTTATCCCAAGCTCGGTTAGCGGATGAGAGAATCGGTCGAGGTGAGAAGGGAACTCTTTTAGGCATACCATATTTAGCTAAAGATAATTTATTGACTAAAGGCATTCGGACTACGGCTGCTTCTAAAATGTTAGAAAATTATATCGCTCCATATAATGCGACGGTCATCGCTAAGTTGGAACAGGCCGGGGCAGTGCTGTTAGGTAAGACAAATTTGGATGAATTCGCCCATGGCGCCTCAACTGAGAATTCCGCCTTTTTTACCACTAAGAATCCTTGGGATCTAAAACGAGTTCCGGGCGGTTCTTCCGGCGGTTCGGCCGCGGCGGTAGCGGCCGATTTCTGCCTTTTTGCCTTAGGCAGCGATACCGGCGGGTCAATCCGCCAGCCAGCCAGTTTTTGTTCCGTGGCCGGATTCAAGCCTAGTTATGGCCGGGTATCGCGCCATGGTCTGATGTCTATGACTTCCTCAACTGATGTTATCGGCCCTTTAACTAAAACCGTAGCCGACGCCGCATTAGTGATGAGTGTTATTGCTGGCGCTGACAAGTTTGATTCTACAGCCAGTAGCGTCAAGGTAGAAGATTACCAGGCTGGAATTAAGAAAAATATAAAAGGGATGAAGCTGGCTTTGCCGCAAGAATGTTTCGGTGACGACTTATCACCTGAAGTTCGGAAAGTGATGGACCAGGCTATAGCAGATTTCAAGAAGATGGGAGCAGAGGTGGAAACTGTCAGCTTGCCTCACATGAAATATGGTATCCCAGTATATTATATCATCACTCCTTCCGAGGTCAGCTCTAACCTGGCTCGCTTTGACGGTTTACGCTATGGCTATCGGGCGCAAAATAAAAAAACAGATACTTTAAATGATATTTATTTGAATAATAGAGGTGAAGGGTTTGGGCCGGAGGCTAAGCGCCGCATTATGCTTGGAACTTACGCGTTGTCTGCCGGTTACTATGACGCCTATTACAAAAAAGCTCAAGCCGTCAGAATATTGATTACCAAAGAATTAGAAGAAGCCTTGGCTAAATATGACGCTATCCTTACCCCGACTTCGCCCCATACCGCTTTCAAAATTGGGCAGCAGGACCAAGATCCACTTCAGATGTATTTGGAAGATATTTTCGTTTCCGGTCCGGCCCTAGCTGGCCTGCCGGCTTTGTCAGTCCCGGCCGGATTTATCGAAGGTTTGCCAATTGGGATTCAGATTATTGGTCCTAAGTTTCAGGAGGCTAAGATTTTGGGGCTGGGAGCTAAATTTCAGGAAGCAACTTCCTGGCATAAAACTAAAGCTAAAATTTAATTTATTATAATTAAAAAAATCATATGAAACGTTATCATTTTCTTCTTATCGGCTTGATTTTTGCTGTCATTCTGGCAGTCGTGCTCATTGTCAGTAATGGCACCAAGCTGGAAACTTCTTTGGGCGTAAACCATAGCCCGAGTGAAACTGAATCTTTGCTTAATTCCAACAATCCGGCCATTGCTAGTGCCAATGCTCAGACTAATGCAGCCATTCCGGCGATTAGTGAGAGTGATTATGCTTTAGGCGATGCCACCAAAGCCATGGCGCAAATGGTAGTCTATGAAGATTTTACCAATCCCTATAGCCGCAGCTATTATGAAATATTGACCCAGGTGCAGAAAGAATTTGGCGACCAATTAGCGCTTTATGTCCGCCCCTATTTTGAAGCCGACAATGACTTGGCGCTTTTAGCCCAGACAGCCGCGGTTTGCGCCGGCGAACAGCAGAAATTTTTGGAAATGCGTTCTTGGCTGATGACCCAGGATTTGTTGTCCGAGATGACGATGGTTGACGGAGCTAAGGAAATAGGCTTAAATGAGTCTAAGTTTTCCACCTGCTTGAATAATTCTGAAGTTCAGGGTAAAATAAGTCGGTCCGTTGAGGCAGTGAGGGGCAATGTCGTCTATGGCGCTCCGACCAGCTTCTTAAATGGCGAAATTATCATCGGCGCCAGAGCTATGGAAGAAACGACTAGCAGCGCCGGGGAAAAACTGGAAGGCCTGAAAAGCATCGTTAATCGGAATATTATCAAAAAATAATCCGACCAAAGGAGAGTTCGCATAGTGGTCGAGTGCGCTCGCTTGGAAAGCGAGTATACCCTAACCGGTATCGAGGGTTCGAATCCCTCACTCTCCGCAACATCGTGCTAGCACGAGGTACTAAGAAATAGAGCTTATTTAGGCTCTATTTTTTGTTTTGTTAAAAATTGACCTTTACTTTTTGGCTATTTTAAGTTATATTTAAAGAGCTAAACCGTAATCAAATATTTGTGAAGTCGCTCCTATTTATTGGGCAGCTTTGGCTTATTTGCATACAGGAACGGACATACCGACCCTTATGCAAGTAAGCGTCTTCACGGACACTGATTGCGGTTTAGCGACCGGGTCGGGTGTCCGTTTTTGTTTTTTATAAATCGGTCCTGACTGATTATAAATTAATAATTTAAAACTATGGACTATCAAAAAGTCTGGGACAAAGTCCTCAGCAAAGGAGAGGAAGTAAAACACAGCTTCTCTATCGGGGAAAAGTACATAAAATTTAGCCTCATCGTTTGGGGTATAATTAGCTTGCCTCTATTGTTTGCTTTTGGGGCAGGGGTTGTTGTTTTTTTGATTGCTCTTTTTTATTTCGCATATTATTTAAGAGTAGCCAATGTTTACGCCTTTACTAATAAAAGGGTGCTCATTCACCAAGGATGGCTTTCAACTCACACTATTAGTATTGATTATCCGAAAATAACGGATGTCAGGGTTAGGGAGCCATTCTTTGATAAAGTTCTAACCAAAACTGGAGATATTGCAATTAACACTGCTGGTACAGGTTATACAGAAGTAGTCTTAAGACATGTTGAAAGGCCTTATGAGATTAAAAAGATTTTAGATGAAATGAAGGATTAATAAATATTTGTAAAAAGGGTGATTTTCACCCTTTTTATTTTATTTACAAATATGCTATTCTTTGGTAAAGTTATAGATGTAAAGTTTTACATATAATTATGTAATTTATGAAAAAAGAAAAATATAGCATTGGTGAAATTATTAAAAAATTAAGATTAGAAAGAGAAATGTCTCAAGACGCTTTGTCTAAAAAGGCTGATTTAGCATTTTACACAATTTCAAAAATAGAAGCAGGTTCTACGCCAAACCCAACTATAGATACAGTTAAAAAAATAGCTGATGCTCTTGGCGTTTCAATTGATTACTTAATTAAATAGAATTATGGCTAAAAAAGATTATGCTAAATGGGATCGATACGAATTAATAAAAGAAATTGAACAACTTCGTAAACGAAAAAAATACGGACTCGTTTGGGAAGATAAACCGGAAAATGTAGTTGAGCAATGCAAGACAGAGCTGCCAGTTTTGCAAGAGATAAAAAGCAAAGAGATAACTACCGACTCTAATAAACCGGTTAATTTATTAATTGAGGGTGACAACTATCACGCCCTTTCAGTTTTAAACTATACTCACAAGGGTAAAATTGATGTAATTTACATCGATCCACCTTATAATACAGGGGCTAAAGACTGGAAATATAATAATGATTATGTTGACGGAGAGGATCCATATAGACATACTAAATGGATTTCTTTTATGAGCCATCGTTTAAATATAGCAAAAAATCTACTTAGTGCTGATGGAATTATTTGTATAACAATAGATGATTATGAAATGCCTCGCCTTTGGTTATTAGCGGAGGAAATATTTGGCGAGTTTAATCATCTAGGAACTGTCGCAATAAGGAATAATCCTAAAGGAAGGATGACAAAGCGGAAAGTGTCATTAGTACATGAATATGCAGTTTTTTTTGGCAAATCACCGAATTCATTTATTAAAAAATTAAGTGTTGACCCGTCAGAAAAAACGCATAATTACAAACAAGATGAGAACGGGAGTTGGTATTTGCCAGTTAATTTAAGAAAGCAGGGTGTTGATAGTAATGCAGTTAATAAAAAGGGTAAGTTGTCAGATAGGTATTATCCAATTTATTTAGATAAAAAAACTGGCAGAATAAGTTCAACTAAAAAATTAGATATTGAAATCCTCCCAATTGATAGTCGTGGCGAAAAAAGAATTTGGAGGCGATCAAAGGACGTAATTAATCAGATGTATGAAAGTGGCGATCTTATCGTTAAACATACAAATAATGATTATCAAATATACTTTAAATTTAGAGGTGGTTTAGATGGAAAAATGACACAATCTTTATGGATTGAACCTGAATTTTCAGCAAGTGACTATGGCACAAAAATTTTAGACAATATTCTAGGGGAACGGGAATTGTTTCAATATCCAAAAGCTCCAGCTGCAGTCGTACAAGCCATCCAGGCAATGAGCAATAAAAAAGATTGTATAGTCTTAGATTTTTTTGCAGGGTCAGGTACAACCGGTCAAGCTGTTTTAGAATTAAATAAAATAGATAAAGGCAGTAGAAGGTTTATAATTTGTACAAATAACGAGAACAATATCGCAGAAGAAATTACACATACAAGATTAAAAAATGTAATTAATGGTTATAAATTTTCTGGACAAGATAAATATATTATATTTGAACAAAAACTCAGTGAAAAGATTTTAGAGGATATTGATGTTATTTTAAGCGATTTGGAAAAAGTAAAAAATGAAAATAAGGCAAATTATGATAAGCTGGAGATAAAAATAGAAGATAGCGTGTTGCGATTATATGGTCTAAAAAAATCTAATGGTAAAAAAGAGGGTCTAGGTGGAAATCTAAAATATTTTAGAACTTCCTTTGTTCCAGCTGAGCCTACAGATAAAAATAAGATTGCTCTAACTGAAAAAGTTACAGAAATGCTTTGCATAAAAGAAGATACTTTTGATGAAGTAAAGTCAACTAAACAGTATAAGATTTTTAGGAATAAAAAGCGGTATACTGCTATTATCTTTGATCATCAAGTAATAGACGATTTTAAAAAGGAAATCGTTAAGATAGATGGTAAGTTTAGCCTTTATATTTTTTCGCTTGGTGATGATACTTTTGAGGAAGAGTTTGAAGATATAAAGAAAAAAATAAAATTATCACCAATACCAGAGGCAATACTTCGGGTATATCGCAGAATATTTAAATAAAAGGGAAAAAATATGCAATTAAAAGACTATCAAAACGTAGCTGTTAGAAAACTTCTCACAAGAAGTAAGGAATTATTAATCCAAGGTGGCAATAAGAAAGTTATTTTTAAAGCACCAACTGGTTCCGGCAAAACTATAATGACGGCAGAATTTTTAAAACAACTGATCAATGACAGAGAAATTAAAGAACCTCTCTCATTTATTTGGACCGCTCCAAGAAAATTACATACGCAAAGTAAGGAGAAATTGGAAAAATATTATGAAGATACAAGAGCTTTGGAGTGTTCAAATTTTGAAGATTTAACAGATAAACTAATAAATGAAAATGAAATTTTGTTTTTAAATTGGGAAAGTATAAATAAAAAAGATAAAAACACAATAGTTAAAGAAAACGAAAAAGAATTTTATCTTAGTAAAATTGTTGAAAATACCAAAGAAGATGGGCGAGAAATCATTTTAATTATTGATGAAAGTCATCACCATGCAACGAGTGAAATTTCACAAGATCTAATTTCTGATATTGCTCCCAGGCTTACAATTGAGGTTTCTGCCACACCTATTATTTCTAGTCCAGACGAGATTGTTTCCGTGCCATTGGAAGATGTAAAGTTGGAAGGCATGATCAAAAAATCTGTTATTCTTAACCAAAATTTTAAAAATGTTTTGTCTGGAGACAGTTTAAAAACAACTCTTGCTGATGGGACGGATGCCATGGTATTGGAAGAAGGTATAAAAAAAAGAGCGGAAATTGCAAAAGCATACAAAGACGCCGGGATTGATATAAATCCACTTTTACTGATTCAATTGCCTGACAGAAAAACACAAGCAGAGGATCAAGTTAAAAATGATGTTGAGCGTATTTTGAAAGATAAATATGGAATGACTACAGAGAATGGCAGACTAGCTATTTATCTATCAGAAGAAAAAGAGAACTTAAATAATATTGCAAAAAATAACCACGAAACTGAAGTTTTAATTTTTAAACAAGCAATCGCTTTAGGTTGGGACTGCCCTCGCGCTCAAGTTTTAGTTTTATTTAGAGACTGGAAAAGTCTCGCATTTTCGGTTCAAACAGTTGGCAGAATTATGCGTATGCCAGAACCTGATAATGGGCACTATAAACAGGAGATTTTAAATCATGGTTTTGTGTTTACTAACCTGGCTGATATTGAGATAAGGGAAGATGTTGCGAGAAATTATGTAACGATTTATACCAGCAAAAGAATTGAAAATTATCAGCCAATTAAACTTGAATCGGTGTATCGTTTGCGACAAAGAGAAAAAACTCGTTTAAGTCCGAAGTTTCTTAATATTTTTTTAGATGAGGCTGTAAGATATGATCTAGAAAAGAAGATTGAAACTAAAGGACAAAAAATTGAACTATCTTTAATTTCTGACTATGAAGCAGATGGAGTTGATAAATTAACAAATGCAGAAATTAAGGGTGAGGCAAAGATTAATACTGAAAATGAAACAGATTTACAAAAACTTTATGATTTCTTTGTAAAAAATAATCTCTCACCTTTTTATCCGGAAGATCGTTCAATCGGTAGAATGAAAGAAGCAATTTATTATTTTTTTAGAATGCGTTTTGATATGGAATACACAAATCGCTTTACTGAGATTATAAATATTGTACTAAGCTCTAAAAACAGCCAACATTTTTGTAATGTTATTGATATTGCAAAGGAAAAATACATTACCGAAACTCAAAAACGAGAAGATGAATTGAAAGAAACAGCCGATTGGGAATTACCAGAAATTTTGAATTATGGCGGGAATTTTACAGAATTTAAAGTTAAATTTTCAGCGTTAAAACCTTTTTATTACGACAATAAATGGAAAACGGAGGAATCATTTATTAAATTTCTTGAAAAATCTAGTCAAATTGAATGGTGGTTTAAGAATGGCGATAGAGATGCTACATTTTTTGCCTTGCCCTATGTTGAAAATAATGAAAGGAAACCATTCTATGTTGATTTTATTGTGAAATATAAAAATGGTAAAATAGGTTTGTTCGATACGAAAAGCGGAAACACTATTAAAGATGCACGAGAAAAGAGTGATGGTTTACAAGAATATTTGAAAAAACATAAAAATCTTATAGGTGGGATCGTGACAAATACAAATTCTAAAGATTTTTCTGGTCGTTGGGTGTTTTATAAAGGACGAGGAGACAGTCTTTATCCCGACGATTTCTCTAATTGGGAATTGTTAGAAATATAATAATGATAATAAGATATATTGCGGCTTAGAGTACCTTCGTTCAGAAAAATAAAAAAATGGATGCCAATTTTAATCTACAATCAATATTAGACCAATTTATCCGAACAGCAGTTTCGGATTTTTGGTCTTTAGCCAAACAGATATTTTTCATGTATTGGCCGTATATTATTGGATTTTTTGTTATCGTTATAGCTGGTGTGATATTACAGATATTTATGCTTAAAAGCGGTGGACGTAGTAAATTGTCCGCTGGGTTTAATAGTATGGTGGGGAGTTTAACCTACTCTTTGTTTTGTCTAATATATTTCAGTATCTGTTATTGGATATTTGGTACGCAGGTTGTAGATGATGTCTGGTTTGCCGTTATAGGGGCTATTTCATTTCCATCCACGGGTTGGTTTTTAAGAGCTATTGGATTTTGGTATTACTGATATGAGTAAAGAATCATTAGAATTTCATATTAAGTCGGATGACTATTTTGGTACATTGGCAACTGTTTTAGATTTAATAAAACAACAAATTTTTGGTGATAAGAAGAATAAGCTGAAGAGTGCTATTGAATCAAAAGTATTAGAGTTAATGTATCTCCAGAATAATTATCGGATAGTAAAAAAATAAATGGAGAGAAATGAATTTAGAAAAAGCTATCATAAACATCAATCGCTCTTTAATCAAAAAACAACCAATTTCATTTAACCCAGTCTGGATAAAATATCGCTGCAAAGTATCTTATATATTCATAATAAAAAATATTAAAAATGAATTTAATGATCCAGATTGGGATTACGTTGTTTCTCGGTTAGAAAGGTGCAATCAGAAACTTTGGCTAAAGACAGGAAGAAGAAATAAAAAAGATACACCGATATATAGTGACAAAGATGAATTAGATGTAATTTTAAAAAAGTATAATAGTAAATTATATACATTTCTGGCATGCCAAAATAAAGATGATAAATGTATATGTGACTGGATTAGTATTAGGCTGGTACGTATCGCTCAAAAAGGCAATTTATTGGCGAAAGATAAGATTATTATTCTGTTAAAATATCTTGTTGATCAATGGATTGAATATGATCGTAGCTTATTTGGCTGGAAGGGTTATAATGAATTAGTTATTGAGCATATAGAGGCTTGTATCCGCCGTTTCCGTTATGCGGGGTCATTTCTAGGATATCTCTATAGAACGCTTGAATATTCTGGCAGAGGATTAGTTCCGTTAGAAAAGTTTTCTTTAGATGATATATCAAATGTTTCAGGAAAAAGGATAATCGATATTTTTATAAAAAATAGTTAGAATTATTTTATCTAATTTCAACAATTTTATTCTTTAACAAAATCTCCCCATTTAAACAAGTAAGTAATTCTCGCTTTTCTTGATCATCACCCTCTTTTAATAAAAATTTAATGTAGTTTTTAACATCGACGTCGCTGACGTCGATGTTTTGGTTTTTGCCAGTTGCCATCATTTGAAATTTTTTAAATCTTTTAATCTCTCCCTCAATCTTACTTTGAACAGACAATTTTTTAAAATCTAATTTATCAATCTGTTTTTGTAATTGTTTAATTAAATCTTCCTCACTGATATAGCCTGATTTACAATTTTTATCTTTCGCTTTGGTGCAACCATAATAAATATGACGGTTATAGCCGCCATTTTTTAATTTCTTAAATTTTTCGGTCGCTGATATTCCTGAACCGCATAAACCGCAGGTCATTATTTTAGTAAAGGCGAATTCAATATTTTCTCGTCTAACCAATTGGGAATTCTTCATTTGATCTTGAACTAAATCAAATAATTCCTTAGTTATCAGTGGTTCATGTTTTCCTTGATACCAATTGCCACTGCCTCGTGGATATTCAAATGGGCCATAATAGAAGGTATTTTCTAATAGGCGGTAAATATTACCTAAACTCAAATGCTTTTTCCCTAGTGCCGTTCTAAAATTTAAGTCAAATCTTAACCAGTTGTATAGTTTTCTGCCAGACCATTTTTCATAAGCGACTTTTTCAAACATCTGTCTGATAACATGGCCTCTGTCAGGATCGATTAAACATTGTCCTTTGTGGTCAACTTGTTTTTCTTTGAAGTATCCTGTCGGCGGGCAAGTCGGCCATAAACCTTTTTCACATCTGGCTCTTAAACCCCTTTTTACGTTTATACCTCTGTTGTCATTTTCCAGTTTGGCTTGAGAGCATAAAATCATAAGTAAAAACTTTTCGTTTGGGGAATTGCTAAATGTTTGACCGAAGGTGCGAATACTCATTAATTTTTTCTCATCCATTAAATCAACTAATGATCCTAAGTCGCCAGCATTTCTTGAAAGCCTATCAGGTGCCCAGGTTAAAATGGCGTTAAATTTTTCTTCGGCTATGTCTTTTAATAATTCCTTAAAGATAGGGCGATTGCCAGAATCTTTAGCAGACTTTGATTCTCGTCTAATATCGACGATTTCTAAATTTTCCCGCTCAGCGATTTGAAGCATTTCCTTAACCTGTGAATCAATTGATTGAACTTGTCGTTCGTCTGATTCAGTACTTTTTCTAGCGTAAAGGCAATACTTTAGCTCAGTTTCTAATGGAGGCATATGATTTAATAGTTAATTATTAGTTAAATCTACGCCTCCATTAATGACACACTTTTAAGCTTTTGTTAAGCAGCTAGCTGTTGGCAACTTGTCGATAACTTTCCTTGTAATATTAAAGGAAATATTACCAATATATAGTATAAATTCTAGGTGGATTTGGGCGTTTATCCAACAAGCTGTGAGCTAAATTAACAAAAGCGTCAGCCAGGTCATCATGCTTTTCAACTCCAAAATGAACTATTTGTTGAATTAACTCTTCAGCTCCTTTTCTTGGAAATAGTATTTGTCCGTTTTTAATCATATTAGCAGTTAAGACAAGTCGGGTTCGTTTATCTTGGCTTCCTGGGTGTGTGGTCATAACATTATTAACCCCCTCAACTTTTAATTGTTGGGGAAGAGCTTTTTGATAAGCCACATCTTCCACAACCAATCTGACGAGATCATAATCTTTTTTATAACTTTCATACATCACTTTGCAGGTATCGATGGTTTCGGGGAAATTAAGACGTCTGTTGATTATCTTGGGTAAAATATAAATGTTATACCCTGTTTTAGTTTCAAATAGTAAGCCGGGAACCATAGCCGTATAATCAGCGACAGAACTTTGCGAAATAGCAGGATCAATGCCAATTCTAACTTCAAGATGTGATTTATATCCGCCATACATATTCATCCTTTCTGGAATTTCATCGTAATAATTAATCCACTCAGGATAAATAGCTTGATCATCACTGGGAACAATATTTAACAGATATTCTTGTTGCCAAGTAATTTCATTTCCGACTTTTTTTCGCTCTGCTTCAATATCTTTATCGGTTGGATATTTGCCAGGCCATAAGCAAATACCTTTTTTATTGATTAAGGGGTAGAAAAGGAAATTGCCATCAATAATTTCTTTTTCCTTTTCTTCTTTTAATCTCATAAGCAAAGAATCTTCATGTAAGAGGTTGCCCACTATAACCAATCTTGTGTCCTTATCACCAGCAGGGATTACTTCGCCTTTAAGCCATTGATAGGTTTTATTGCGACCATCTCTGGTTTTGGTTGAGCTGATATCTTCGACGTCATCGCAGATTATTAAATCTGGTCGATTTTCGTAATGCCTAATACCTCTGATACTTTGATCAACAGAAGCGACGGTAATTCTAGCATCGGTATTTGAGAAAACGATTGATTGGGCACCCCATTCATCGCTATTTTCCCTAAACGGACCAAGGTCTTTTTTAAGCAAGTCATTATCTTCTAATTCTCGACGTAAATTCATCATATGCTGTTTAGCTTGAGCTTGAGTTTGGCAGAAGATAACAACGAATTTCTTTTGCTGTTTACCAAGAATTGCCCAGATTGGATAAGCGGCGGTAATAATAGTTGATTTGCCTGAGCCTCTAAATGCCACCACAAACAGATTTTCTTTGTGGCTGGATTCAATTAAAGAAATTATGTTTTTCTGAAAATCTGCCGTTTCATACTTAACATAATGAGCGTAATAAAAGTGGAAGAAATAGGAAAAACTTTCTCTAGTTATCGCCGTTCTTATCTTCTTGTCTTGGGTCATCTGCTCCACCATTTCCTGGGGAATCATTTTGTTTACCATCATATGTGTTTTTATTATTAATTATTAATTGCTCGTCGGCTGGCAATAGTTTAGCCAGTTTTAAAGCGTGTTTTACTACTTCTGCCTGAGCAGGAGTTAACTCGTCGGTATCTTCCGTTTTGGAAGTTACCTCAATCTTATCTTTAAACCTCGGATTACGATGCCTAAGCCAAAAGCTGATTGCTGACCAATTTTTTTCTTTAATCATTGTTAAGAGTTGGCTTTCGCTCATATCATTTACTAGAGCTTCGCCTTCAGCCAAAGCTTCATCCATCACTTTGGAAAATTCTTTATCTTCTCGTTTCCAGCGATAAACGCTATTGCGAGATATACCTGATTTTTCACAAGCGACTAAAACGATTGGTACTTTTTTAAGCTCATTAAAGAAAGCTTCTTGCAATCGGCTTTTCTTAGACATGCTCCACCACCTCCTTTCTGCCTGTTAATTTTCGATATCTTGCTATCGCCAAATCACAGAAAACTGGTTCAAGCTCCATGGCATATACTTTTCTTTTTAATTGCTCACCAGCGATAATTGTACTGGCTGATCCTGAGAAAGAATCAAGAATAATATCGCCTGGCTTAGTACAGCGCCTTATAGCCTTTTCGTAGAGCTTTGGTGGCTTACTGGTGGCATGTTCGTAATCTTTGCCTGAAATACGCTTGGTAAGCCAAATATCTAAAGAATCATAGATATCTTCAAACATTTCATTGCCAGTGCCAAGTTCCTTATTTAGCACCTCGTTATAGTTTTT
>JAKLGM010000008.1 GCA_022710685.1 Patescibacteria group bacterium
CCATCCCTTTCACCGCTTGGGCAGAAAAAGCTGAGTATCGGTCCGCAGGTCGGATTTCTTTTAGCACCCCCTATAATGAAGTAACCATTTCTGCCGGAGTCGATGGCGCTAGCGGGAGAGAAGTCATTAACTTAGCTACCGATCGTTTCGGCCATCAGTCTAGCCGTTTTGTTGACTCGGTGGATTTAGTTTCGCCCTATACTAAATTTTACCGCCTAGCCGAACACTTCAACCCTAACTTCCAGAAGACCTTGATGATTGGCGGCGGCGCTTATGTCTTTCCCCAATATTATCTGAAAGCCTATCCCCAGGCCAGTATTGATGTGGTAGAAATTGATCCGGAGTTAACAAAATTAGCTAAGGAATGTTTTTCTTTGCCCGATGATCCGCGCCTTCATATTATCCATCAAGATGGTCGGAGTTATCTAAATCAGAATCAAGAAAAATACGACGTGGTTCTGATGGATGCCTTCAACTCCATTTCCATTCCGCCGCAGCTCACCACCAAAGAGGCGGTCCGGAAAATAGCCGGTTCCTTGACGCCAGAAGGCGTGGTTTTGGTAAATGTCATATCGGCTGTAAGCGGCCCGCGCAGCGCTTTCTTTCAAGCCGAATATGCCACCTATCAATCAGTCTTTCCCCAGGTATTAGCATTCGCAGTTAACCGGCCGGATCTGCCTGAGATGGCCCAGAATATAATGATAGTAGCCCTGAAATCGCCCTCTAAGCCTAGCCTAGAGAGTTCTAGCCCGGATATCCAGGCTTTTCTGCAAAATATCTCTTGGCCTCAATTAGAAGCCGAAAAGGGGATTCTGACCGATGATTATGCCCCGGTAGATTATTATATGTCCCAAATTCTGCTCTAGAGGAACTATTGTCTTATTTTTCATAATATTGTATATTAGATAGCATCAAAATAATAAAAAACTTTAGAAAATATAAAAAACATTATGCCAGAACAACAAATCATCACTCCGGAAGGCTTCAACAAGTTAAAGGAAGAAATGGATTTTTTAGCGACCGTCAGACGCCGTGAAATCGCCGACAGAATCGAGAAAGCCAAAGAACTGGGTGATTTAAGCGAGAATGCTGAATACACCGAAGCCAAAGACGCTCAAGCCTTGAATGAAGGGCGAATCGCTGAGCTTTTGGGTATATTGAAGAACGTGACCGTGGTTAATAATGTGAAGAAGCCAAAGAATGAAGTGGCTATGGGATCAACCGTTTTAGTAAAATATGATGGCAAAGAAAAAGAGTATACTATCGTCAGCTTCAACGAGGCTAATCCGGCTGAAGGCAAGATTTCTAACGAGTCTCCGATTGGCCTAGCCTTCTTGGGCAAGGGTAAGGGCGACGAGGTCAAGGTGGAAACCCCGAAGGGCGAGGTGAAATATAAAATTATTGATATCAAATAAAATCCTATATGGAAAATACTAACAACATCAACCCGGGCAATGAGCGGGAAGAGCGCTTGAAAAAGCTAGCTGATTTAAACGCTAAAGGCATTAATCCCTATCCGGCTTCATCGCGCCGTAATTTGAGTGTGGCCGAAGTTTTAGCTGATTTTTCTGCTTTAGAAGGCAATCAGAAGGAGTTTTTCTTGGCTGGGCGCCTGCGGACTTTGCGCGCTCATGGCAACTTGACCTTCGCCAACCTCCAGGATGGCAAAGAAACTATCCAAATAGCTATTTCTAAAAAAGAAGTTGGAGATGAGCCCTACAAGACTTTCAGCAAACTGGTTGATATGGGTGACTTTATTGAAGTCAAAGGAAGCTGCTTTGTGACCCACAAAGGCGAGCAGAGTGTGATGGTGAAGGAATGGAAGCTTTTGACTAAAACCCTGAGACCCCTACCGGAGAAATGGCATGGCTTACAGGATGAGGATGAAAGTCTGCGCAAGCGCTATTTGGACATCATGTTGAACTGGGAGGTCTATGAAATGGTGGAAAAAAGAAGCAAATTCTGGCAGGCTACCAGAAATTTCCTATTAAATAGAGGGTTTTTAGAGGTAGAAACACCGGTTTTGGAAACTACTACCGGTGGCGCTGATGCCAAACCTTTTGTTACCCATCATAATGCCTTGGATATTGATGTCTTTTTACGCATTTCCATGGGCGAATTATGGCAGAAAAAACTGATGGTGGCTGGCTTTCCTAAAACCTTTGAAATCGGCCGCCAATTCAGGAATGAAGGCATGGACGCCGAACATCTCCAAGACTATGGCCAAATGGAATTTTACTGGGCCTATGCCAATTATGAACAGGGAATGGAACTGGTAGAAGAGCTGTACAAATATATTGCACAGGAGGCCTTTGGAACTTTGAAGTTCAAGATAAAAGGATTTGATGTTGATCTGGGAAAGGCTTGGGAAAAATATGATTATGTTGAAACTGTCAAAAAATACACGAAAATTGATGTTTTGAACACTAACGAGGCTGAAATGAAAGCCAAATTGGATGAATTAGGCGTCAAGTATGATGACAAGGGCTTTAACATTACAAGAGCGATTGATAATCTTTGGAAATACTGCCGCAAGCAGATTGTTGGCCCCGGCTTCCTTATCAACACCCCGGTGGCCATATCACCCTTAGCTAAGAGAGATGAAAAGAACCCGCTCATCACCCAGCGCTTCCAGGTCATTCTGGCCGGCTCAGAGTTAGGTAACGGCTACAGCGAGTTGAATGATCCGGTAGATCAGGAGGGTCGTTTCCAAGAGCAGCAGAAATTGCGTGAAGCCGGAGATGATGAAGCTCAGATGCATGATCATGATTTTGTGGAAGCTTTAGAATATGGCATGCCTCCGACTTGCGGCTTTGGTTTTTCCGAAAGATTATTCAGCTTCTTGATGGACAAGTCAGCCCGGGAGTGCCAGATATTCCCCTTGATGAAACCTAAAAATGAATAGTTAATATAACAAAATAGAGGTAATTTTAGCCTCTTTTTTGTGCCTAAATATGATGATTGAAGTCAAAAAACTACAAAAGAGATTTAAAAATTTCACAGCCGTGGATGATATTTCTTTTTCCGTCAAAGAGGGCGATATTTTTGCCTTCCTTGGCCCTAATGGCGCTGGCAAAACTACCACTATCAAGATGTTGACTACGACTTTGAAACCAAGTGGCGGCGAGATAACCCTTAATGGCTACAATCCGCTGACGCAGAAAGACAAGGCGCGGCATTCTTTCGGTATTGTTTTTCAGGACGCCAGCTTGGACGATGAGCTGACCGCTTACGAGAACATGATGATTCACGCAGTGTTATATCGCGTGCCTAAGGCAGAGCGGAAAACAAAGATCAAGCACCTTTTGGAATTCGTAGAGCTCTGGGACAGGAAGGGCAAGCTGGTGAAGACTTTTTCCGGTGGCATGAAACGCCGGCTGGAAATAGCCAAAGGGCTCTTGCATCATCCCAAGATATTATTTCTAGATGAACCGACTCAAGGATTGGATCCCCAGACCCGGAATCATATCTGGGAATATATAAAGAAGATGAATCAGGAAGAGAAGATGACGGTCTTTTTTACCACCCACTACATTGAAGAAGCTGAGAAAATGGCTGATACTGTGACGGTTATTGATCACGGTAAAATTATCGATTCTGGCACGCCGGAAGAGCTGAAAATCAAGACTGGAAAAACTAACCTAGAAGAAGCTTTCATTGCTTTAACTGGAAATATTATTAGAGATGAAGAAGCGGACGGATTAGAACAAATGCGCCGCCGCCAGCGCCATCATTAATCAATTACTACTATGCCCATCGTTTATATTCTATGGTTGAGACAGATAAAAAGATATCTAAGATCCAAGGCCCGCATTATCGGCTCTTTGGGACAGCCTTTATTATTCATGGTCGCTTTTGGTTTCGGTTTCGGACCGGTTTTTTCTAAAGCCGGAGAAGGGAATTATATCCAATTTCTGGTACCAGGCGTCATCTGTATGAGTATCCTATTTACCGCAACTTTTACCGGTCTAGAGATCATCTGGGACCGCCAATTCGGCTTTTTGAAAGAAATGCTAGTAGCACCGGTCTCTCGGATCAAGATTATGATTGGCCGCAGCTTAGGTGGCGCTACCGTGGCCGTGATCCAAGGTTTGATTGTGCTTTTTCTGTCCTATATAATCGGCTTCAGTTTGCCGGGTCCGATGGCGTTAGTATTGTCCTTAGGCTTTATGTTTCTGATTGCTTTTCTCTTTACCCTCTTCGGCACTGCTATCGCTTCTTCCCTGAAAGATGTCCAAGGCTTCCAGTTGATAGTGAACTTCTTGATCATGCCGATCTTTTTTCTTTCCGGCGCTTTCTTTCCGTTGGATGGCCTGCCTAAAGGGATCCTGTCAGTGGTCAAATTCAACCCCTTGTCCTATGGCGTTGACGCTCTGCGCGGCAGCTTAGTGGGATTAAACCATTTCAGCCTTTGGCACGATTTCTATGTCTTAGGTGCGGTTATTGTCGTCTTCTTGCTCTTGTCCAGTTACTTATTCTCTAAAATCGAAGCCTAACTATGAGACTCTGGAGCCTAGATCCTAAGTACTTAGACCGCCAAGGATTGTTAGCTGTCTGGCGGGAAGGATTGTTGGCGAAGAAGGTGTTGGCCGGCCGAACCAAGGGCTACAAGAACCACCCTCAGCTGCTTAGATTCAAGGCGGGCCAGAATCCGCAGGGCTTGATAAATAATTATTTATTTTGTATATTGGAAGAAGCTCAGAAACGAGGCTATCATTTTTCCGAGGATAAAGTGAGGAAATCAACAACGAAAGAAAAGATTGCGGTTACCTCAGGTCAGCTAGAATATGAGCGAGAGCATCTCCTCAAGAAGCTGAAGCAGAGAAGCCCGGAAGACTACAGGACATTCAGGCAAGAGAAAAATATTCAATCAGCCAAGCTGTTTAGAACAACAAAAGGGAGGGTGGCTGACTGGGAAAAGATATAGACAATTAAATATTTTATTCGGGGATCGTCTAACGGTAGGACAACAGGTTCTGGTCCTGTTTATTGGGGTTCGAATCCCTATCCCCGAGCAAATCAGGATAAGCAGTCCGCCAGCGTCTGCTTTTCTTTAATATGAGCCAAAAATATTCGGTTCGGAAGTAATCCTTATACACGAGCATATACATTAAATAGGTTAATTTAAGCCTATTTTTTGATATATAATTATAGACTTGATTAGATACTTGACAAATTAAAATATACGTGCTATTATTATAATCGCAAAGATGTTCTTTGGTATATTAAAATCATCCTTAATCCGAGAGAGTGGAAAGAAATTGCTAATTTCCATGGACGCCGTGGGGAATAAAAAGATTTTTTTGGCTTAGCCTCACTAGATGAATTCATCCAATTTTATTGGTGAAAATCATTATGATGACAGAAAGTCATCACGAAAAGGACATCGGAACCAGCGGACAACATTCGCTGGTTTTTTCTTACAAAAAAGTTCCAATCTTATCCCAGCCCCCGAGCATCGATGGACAAGTAGTCGCGCCAGCGTCTGCTTTTTTGTAATATGAACCAAAAAATATAGGCTCGGAAATTTAAATAATGAATCAGGTATTTTGGCAAATAGGCCATTTTTATTAAATTAAATTGGTTCGAATCCAGCTAACTGTTTTTAAGGTCATAATTTTGATATAATAAGCTCATATAAATAATTACGGTGATATGACAATCAATAAAAAACTACCTTTATTTTTGCACGACGAAAAAACTAGCGAAATATTTAAAATAGTGATTGCCTCAATTCCTAAAGGTACTAAGGCCTATTTGGTTGGCGGTGCCATTAGAAATGCCATTTATTATAAATATTTTAAGAAAGAATTGCCTCGCAGGGATTTTGATATAATGTTAATAGGAGATAAAGACAGTTTCGTAAAGAATCTAAGAGGCAACGGCTTTGTTTACGGCAAAATTAAAAGAAAACACGAGGTAGTCGTAAAAATGAAACGAATTCCAAAACCAATTCATATTCATAATGATTATTTATATCTGGATATTCATATATCAGAAGAAAAAAGTGCTTTAAAAAATTTATCTCAAAACTCTAATTTTACCATTAACGGTTCAACCATATCCTTAAAAGATATTTTTAAAGAAGACTGGTTTGATAAATTAATATCTTTGCCTGGCGCTTTAGCTGATCTTAAAAATAAACAATTGAGACTGAATCAATTAAGTCATCCAGCTAATTTATTCGCTTGCATGAGATTTATGTCTTTGGGTTTCAAGCCGCCCAAACAAGCCGAAATAGATTTGTTATTAAAAAGTTTGGGTGGTTTAGAAAAGCCACGCTATGAGAAAAATATAAAGAAATTATTTGGCTATGTCGGCGGGGAAGCGAATGCGAGAGGATTATTAAAAAAATTAAAAATAAAACAAGATATTTTTGACCTAAAAGTCATTAAAACACTTAAATAAAATTCGAAAGCAGTCCCTCCAAGCGAGCAGTTGACAAAAAGGCATACTTATAGTATGCTTTTTTGATAGTTAAATTATCGTCGAACCTTAAAAACCTAATATATTATGAAGAATTTGGATGAAATATTGTATAATTTAGGCCTGGAACAAAAACAGGAGGATAAATTAACCCTTCCGGAAAATAAAAATATTCTTCAAATGGCAATAGATTTTTGTTATGCTTGCCACCTAGAAGATATCGTCGATTTAGTCCCTTTAAAAATTCGTAATAATGAATTGGAAAAGGGCCTTAAAAGAGCCAGAGAAAAAGCGCCGCATTGTCTTGATTGGCACTTTACAATTGCAAAACTGCTAACTGAGCCGCAACGTAGCAAGGAGATGCTGTATATATATCAAAATTCCGTTGCACATGGGGACCAAGCTGGCTATAGCGCTCTTTATTACAAGCTCAAATTTATCAACGAGGTCGCTGAGCCTAATCGCACCGATGAATTAGAAAAATTGTTGGCCGATTCAATCAGAGCGTATTGCCTAAAGCGCGATTATTGGGCAGCTGACCCTGAGTGGGATGGAGTTTTCCCGCAAAATGATTGCGAAAAGATTATTGGCGTCATGGCTGACGATAAAAGATTAGAAAAGATTAAAAAAATTACTGATAATTTTTTTATCAATAATCTTTTGGATGAAGCAATTAAAGCTGCAAATTTTCTTCCCGATTCAGAGAAAAAAGATATGGTATTAAAGATAGAAGCCCGAAGACCTTTTGAAAAAAGATACGTGTTGCGCTATGTGGCAAGAATGATTGGTGACTAAAAATCATTTGCTAACTCATCATTAACGAAGCAATAACTACAGCTTAATCAGACTCCGGCAAAGAACTAAATATTTTCGCCCTGAACCAGCGAAAAAGCTATTCCCAAAGGAATAGCTTTTTTATTTGCCCAAAAAGCGATAAAATGTTATAATTAAGGTATTATAATTAATACTCGGACTTATTAGTCCGGGTCCAAAAACATGAAAACATTAAATGCTATTGCGTTAGTGTTGGTTATCGTGGGCGCTTTAAACTGGGGCTTAGTTGGTTTATTCAACTTTGACCTAGTCGCCACAATCTTTGGCGACATGTCGACTTTGAGCCGGGTAGTTTATTCCTTGGTCGGCGTTAGCGCCATCTTAGTAGCAGCTAAACTACCGAAATTGGTTAAATAAGCACATATCTAAAAAGAGGCGGTGTCTATCCGCCTCTTTTTATTGTAATATTTTAGCAGCCTGGTTATAATGCTATTAAATATAAGTTTATTAATCTACAAAACTATGAAATCAATCGTAATTTGCGGCAGCCGCCGCTTTGACAAGGAGATCGGTGACTTCGCCCAAAAACTAAAAGACTTAGGGGTGGTCGTTTATCGTCCTTTTTTCTATCGTGATTCTCTGGGAAATTGGGAAGGCCTATCTGATTATGATAAGCAGCTAGTCGCCGCCGGATTAACCCATGATCATTTTTATAAGATTCGAATGGCTGATGTCGTTTTCATCTTTAACCAAGAGGATCATATCGGGGTTAATACTACTATGGAAATGGGCTATGCGGCCGCCTTAAATAAGCCGATCTATGCCTTGTCTGGAGTTGATGATGAGATCGGAAGAAAAATTATCTTTTCCGGCTTCATAGACAATCCAAAGGATTTATTTAAAATCTTGCAATAATCAGAATGCCTATGAAAATTCCTTTATACAAGCCCTATATCAGCCAAAGGGAAATCAAGGCGGTCGTCAACGTCTTGAAATCTGGTAAATTGAGCAAGGGGCAAGAGGTTGAATATTTTGAAAGGGAATTTGCCGATTATGTCGGCAAAAAATATGCGGTAGCAGTCAACAGCGGTACTAGCGGACTACATCTTTTAGTTAGGGCTTTGAACTGGCAGAAGGGGGATGAAATTATCACCACCCCTTTCAGCTTCATCGCTTCCTCTAACGCTTTGCTCTTTGAGGACGTTACCCCCGTCTTCGTAGATATCGATCCAAAGACTCTCAATATTGATGCCAATCAGATAGAAGCGAAAATAACGCCCCGCACTAAGGGCCTGCTTTTGGTTCATATTTTTGGCTTGCCGGTTGATTATCAAAAGATAAAAAGGCTGGGGAAGAAATATAAGTTACCGATAATTGAAGACGCCTGCGAGGCGCTGGCTCGGCCCAGCCATAAATTTAGAGTTAATGATTTGGGGGTCGCCACCGTTTATGGCTTATATGAAAATAAGCAGATAACTTCCGGCGGCGAAGGCGGAATGATTGTGACAGATAGTAAGATTATCGCGCAGAAGTGCCGCTCTATGCGCGACCAAGGACGTTCTTTTCTAAAAAACTGGAAAGATAATGTCGTTTTAGGCTTTAACTTCAGGATGACGGAAATGCAAGCCGCTTTTGGCCGGCAGCAACTAAAAGTTATTAATAAAATTTTAGCTCAGCGGGAAAAGATAGCCGAAAAATATTCCGCTTTGTTCGCCGGAATTGATGGCATAATAACACCCCATCAGCTGACAAAAAATCAAAGAAGCTGGTTTGCTTATTTCATCATATTAAAAGATAAGGCTACTCGCGACCAGGTTTGCCGCGACCTTTCAAGCCGCGGAATCGCTTCAAGCACCAACTATTTTCCTCCGATTTACACGTTTCCGATGTACGCCGCCGTTAATCCTAATTGCCCGGCCGCCGATGATATCTCGGATCGGATTTTGACGCTCCCGCTATTTTACGGAATGACTAACGCCGAGATCAAGCTAGTCATAAATACAATCATTAATTCTTTAAAAAAATAAATATGGATTCATCTGATAATTTTTATACATCATTTTCCGAATCTTACGCTGATTATTCTTCTTTGCGGAATAATTATCTTTCTGCCGTTAATAATTTTATAGTAAGCGAAGTCCGCGAGGGAAAAAATATGGTTGACGTTGGCGGCGGTGACGGCAAACGCGGCCGGGAAATTGCTGATAGCCTCGGCCTTAAACAGTTCACTATCATTGAAAGCAGCGCTGGCATGGCTAAGCTGGCGCGGAGCATACCAAACGCTCAGGTTATAGAGAAAGATATCTCCGACAGCTCTTTTGAACCAGATGGTAAATATGATGTCATATTATGCCTCTGGAATGTTTTGGGTCACATACCTGTAGACCGGCGCGCTATGGCTTTGAAGAATCTGAGAGCCTTATTATCTGATGGTGGCTTTATTTTTTTAGATGTCAATAACCGCTATAATCTCCATTATGGATTAAAAGCGGTTATCAAGAATATCGGCCGGGACATCTTTTCTCCTGACAAAAACAATGGAGATTTTGTTTTGAATATGGAGAATAAGCAGGGGCAGAAAATAAGCACTATTACCCATGTCTTTAGCCCTTATGAAACTGAAAGATTATTCAAGCAGGCCGGACTCCGAGTAGTGAAGCGCGCCTATATCCATTACAAGACTGGCCAGAGAAAGAATAATTTCTGGGGCGGGCACCTGGTATATAAGCTCGGAAAATATTAATTTAGCGACATCTATATGAAAAATTGCGTTTTTTGCTCAATTATAAAAGACAACAAGCCCTTCCATCAAATTGTTTGGCAAGACAAGAATCATCTAGCTTTTTTAGACGCTTTTTCTTCGCTAGACGGACATCTCCAGGTGATTCCGAAAAAGCACGTCAACTATCTGTTCGATTTAGATGATCGAGAATATGCCGCTCTTTTCCGGGCAGTTAAAAAAGTCGCCGCACTCTTGAAAAAAACTTTTAAGTGCAAGCGGGTCGGTCTTGCCGTCGAAGGATTCAGCGTCCCGCACGCCCACATCCATTTAGTGCCATTAAATTCCAGCACTGCCTTTCAAACTGACAACAGGGGACAGGAACGGCGCTCGCCCGAAGACTTGCTTCGTATTGCCAACCGAATTCGCAAAAACATTTAATTTATGAAAAGGTTAATTCTTGATAAAAAATCATATATAATTACGATTTCGCCGCCATATGTCAACTCCGCCCCGCACATCGGTTATGCTTTTGAAGCAGCCATTGCTGATACCTTGGCGCGATATCTGAGATTTTTAGGCAAGACGGTAACTTTTATTGGCAGCACGGACGATAATAGTTTTAAACTGGTGGAAGCGGCTAAACGCGCCGGGATGGACACCAAAGCTTTTGTCGATAAATTCGCGGCTGAGTACGCCGCCCTGCCGAAAAAACTAGGACTCTCCTATGATGTCTTTTACCGAACCGCGACCAAAGAACATGGCGATTTCGTAAACTCATTGATCGACCGGATAGATCGCCGCCAAATCTACAAAGACAGATTCAAATCATATTTTTGTATTGATTGCGAGCAATTTTTCGGGCTAGACATACCGGAGCCGAGAATTTGTCCCATCCATAATAAAGCCTATTCTTTTTTTGATGAAGAAAATTACTTTTTAAAAATAGACGACTCGGACAAGGAGCGGCTACTAACAGAATTGACGAGCAAGAGTATTTTTCCGGCCAAAGCTCTAGATTTAAGCCGAGAAATAATAGCCGGTTATAAAAGCTTTAATTTTACAGTGAGGAACCGCTACGACTGGGGTTTAGTATTCAAGCAAGACCCGGAATACGTTTTTTATTCATCTTTTGACGCCGTGTTGGGATATTTAGGCAGTTGCCCGAATCAAGATGCCGATTGGCGCGATCCTGACACCTGCCTGATACAAAATTTCGGCTTGGATATATTGAAATTCCACTCCGCCTATTTGCCGCTCATCATGTTGAAGCTAGGATTATCACCCTTGCCTGATTATTTGTTGGCTCATGGCCTAATCCAGGCAAATGGCGCCAAGATGTCCAAATCAAAGAATAATGCCGTTAGCGTTGATGATCTATTGAAGAAATTTGATCCTGCCAGTCTACGCTTATATTTGTTGCGGCATGATTTATTCGCTGATTTTGATTATAACGAAGCCGAGATTGAAAAGATCCATTTAATTTATAATAAATTCATCGACAAGTTTCTGCCTGATGTTAAAAAAGCGCCTCGCCCCTTAGCGGCTAGACCGGATCTGTTTGATGCTAACATTTGCAGCTTTGACTTTAAAGCCAATATTGATGAATTTATTGATCTAATTGAAAAAAAGGATAATTTTATAGATCTAGATCCGGCCCAAACTAACTTTTTGCTTAAATTTTTTACAGTATTTTTATCCTTTGACACTAAGTAAGATTGATATGGAAAAACTATTTATCAAAAATCGAAAAAATCAGAATCTCTCGGTTATTGTTGAGCGATCAAATGACCAAAAGGGCCTGGCTTTCGTTATGCATGGCTTGGGGGATTCCAAAGACTCAGACCACATCAAGATGTTCTCCAAATGTTTCCAAGATAATCATTACACGACGGTCAGGTTTGATACTACAAACACTTTGGGCGAGAGCGATGGTGTTTTTGAGAACGCCAACATCACTAATTACTACGAAGACTTAGAGGATGTTATCGCTTGGTCAAAAATCCAAGATTTTTACCAAGAACCATTCATTCTGTGCGGCCATAGCCTGGGGGCAATTTCTACCGCTTTTTATGCCGAAAGCTATTCTGAAAAGGTCAAAGCCTTAGCTCCATTTTCTACTGTAATCAATGCTGATCTCAGCCGCCAAACATACACCGAAGAAGAATTAGAAGATTGGGAAAAAACCGGCTGGCTAGTGGAGGACTGGGGGCCGCAGGGCAAGATTAGACTGAAATGGTCATACATGGAAGAAAAAGAAAAGTATGATTTATTAAAAAAGGTTGATAGATTGACCATGCCGACATTAATGATTGTGGGGGAATTAGATAACACCACTCCGCTACGACACCAACAAATTCTATTTGATAAATTGCCGGGGAGAAAAGAATTACATGTTATTAATGACGCCCCGCATACTTTCAGGAGTGAGGCGCACTTAGAGAAGGTTTATCAAATTTTAGATAAATGGATCAAGTCTTTAGAGTAATAAAAAACAAAAATGAAACTAATAACAGCCCCTAACAAAATAAACTAAAACTGGATTATATAAAAAACAATAAAATTAATATATGAAAAAAATATTTATTGTATTTGCCTTGAGTTTCTTGTTTATACCATCCTTGACTCAAGCCCAAGTTACCGGCACCGGAGCAAACACCTTTAAGGCAAGGGTAATCGGAGTGGAGCAAACAGTGGAAAAAGAGCGGGAAGACGGCAGTAAGTTCCAGCAACAAAACCTTAAACTTCTAGGCTTGGAAGGCCCCTTAAAAGATAAAGAAGTAATGTATAATGGCATCACCGAAATAGAAGTAGCCAATATTAATTTCTACAAAGTGGGCGATCGTGTTTTTGTCGATAGCCAGACAGATGAGAACGGAGAAACAACTTTCTATGTCGTTGATTTTGTTCGCAGCAACTCCCTGTATATACTATTTGTAGCTTTTGTCTTGATCGTCCTGCTAGTCGGCCGTTTCAAAGGATTTAAGGCTTTAATCAGTTTGGTGATAAGTTTCATTGTCATTATAAAATTTATTTTGCCCCAAATCTTACAAGGTCATGATCCTTTCTTGGTAAGCTTGATTGGCGGCTTATTAATACTAGCGGTCATTATATACTTTACTGAGGGATTCAAGAAAAAATCCCACATTGCCATCATATCAGTATTATTATCTCTGGCAGTGACGCTGGTTTTGTCAATTGTCTTTACCAAACTAACAAAACTCTCCGGACTTTCTCAAGAAGAAGCGACTTTCTTGATCGGAATGACCACCATCCCCATTAACTTCCAAGGCTTGCTCTTGGCCGGATTCATTATCGGCGCTATCGGTGTCCTGGATGACATTATTATCGGCCAAATTGAAGCAGTGGAACAAATCAAAGAAGCTAACCCAAGTTTACCATCCAAAAAAGTATTCAGCATGGCATACAAGATTGGCAATACTCATCTCGGCGCCATCATTAACACCTTGTTTTTGACTTATGCTGGCGCCGCCTTGCCCTTACTGCTACTTTTTGTCCTAAACGAAGACTCTGGCCTGACTTTTGACAGATTAATGAATACCGAGGTCATTAGCACTGAAATAGTCCGGACCCTGGTCGGTAGCATCGGCGTCATGCTTTCCATGCCGATAGCTACCTTTTTGGCATCAATTAAATTTAAAAAATAGCCAGATTAGCCCCTTGCTTTTATCAATCAAAAAGGTTAGAATGGTTATTATTTATTAACCACTTATATGGCTAAAAGAACTACGGGAGTCGGCGTGCGCAAGAAATCCCATTCCCACAAGACTAAGAAGCGCTTGGAAGCTAAGCGCGTGATGTTAGAGGCTAAAGCCGCTAAAAGAAAGATCAAATAACGGATTATAACGCAGCTTGAACTAATTCGGGGATGAGCGGGGTCAAGGCCTCGCTTTTTCTTTCCTCTGTCTAAAAAATGAAAAAAGAAATTGTCCTGGCCGGACATAAAATCGAATATACCGTCCGGAAGCAAGCCCGGTCCAAAAACCTCCGCTTGGCCATTAACAGCCAAGGGGCTTTAGTGGCTAGCCGTCCTTGGTTTTTGAGCGAGGCCGCGATTGAAAAGTTCATCCGCTCTAAAGCCCAATGGGTAGTGGAAAAATTAGAACAATTCAGCGGCCGAAAGAGTGACCAGGAGCAGAGCAAGTTAGAATATGCCAGATATCACAAAGCAGCGGCTGAATTGGTTGGAGAAAAGGTAAAAAAGTTTAATAGCCGCTACCATTTGCCTTTGGGCAAAATTAGTATCCGCAATCAAAGAACCAGATGGGGCAGCTGCTCCAGCCGCGGCAACCTGAATTTCAATTATCGGATAATTTTCCTGCCCGAAGCCATGGCTGATTATATCATCGTCCATGAACTCTGCCACCTAAAAGAAATGAACCATTCGCCTAAATTCTGGGCTTTAGTGGCCCGAGAAATTCCGGATTACAAAAAAATTAGAAAAGATCTGCAGAAACGCGGCCTCCGCGGCGGACCGCGAGAGTTAGATTAAAAACAATAATTATTTTATATGGCTGAAGAAGTGATATTAAGGTTTGATGATATTAACTTTGAATACGTGCATAAAAAACCCATCTTAGCCGGGGCTGACTTTAGCGTCCGCCGGGGTGCTAAGATCACTCTGATGGGTCAGAATGGGGCCGGCAAAAGCACTATCTTCGGCCTGATTAAAGGCGAACTAAAACCGAAGAGCGGCCGGCTGTCAATTACTAACGGCGCCACTATCGGCACTGCCCGCCAAACGATTGCCCGGGAAGATTTGCCCCTGACAGTCTTGGCTTATTTCGAGAAAGCTTTTGCAATCGTACCCGGAAACATCAAAAGCCGCATCAGTAAAGTACTAGAAGCGGTTGACTTTGATATTCCTCTAGATCGAATCGTGGGCGATCTTTCCGGCGGCCAACAAGCCCGTCTGCTCCTAGCCTATGCCTTAATCCAAGATCCGGATATACTGCTTTTAGATGAGCCGACTAACAATCTAGACCAGAAAGGCATTGATCATCTGATCACTTTCCTAGTCATGTATGACAAGACGGTAATCGTCATTTCCCATGATGCTGATTTCCTAAATTGCTTCACCGAAGGCGTCATCTATCTGGATGTCTTCACCCACAAAACCGAACTCTATGTGGGCGACTACTACTCCGTAGTGGAAGAAATCAATCAGCGGGTGGAAAGGGAAATCATGAAGAACGCCCAATTGGAAAAACGGATTCAGGACCGCAAAGAAAAGGTCAACTTCTTTGCCAACAAAGGTGGCAAGATGCGCAAGCTGGCTCAAAAAATGAAGGCTGAAACGGAAGAACTGGAAGAGAACAAAGTTGACGTCCGGCGCGAAGACAAGACTATCAGGAAGTTTGAAATTCCAGTCCAGGATATCAGCGGGGAAATTGTGACCCTGAAAAAAGTCCGGGTGATAAAAAACCATGAACCAATATTTAAGGATGTTGATAAGGTTTTAGGGAAGAAGGATCGCTTGCTGATAACCGGGCCCAATGGCATCGGCAAAAGCACCTTGCTCCGAGCTTTAGTTGGCGGCACGCAAGACGGAGTCAGCATCATGCCCGGAGTAACCGTCGGTTATTACAGCCAAGACTTTTCCACCCTGGATTTTAACGACAAAGTATTTAATTCGCTCCAAAGCGTCTTGGCTGACGGCATTGATGAGCAAACCATGCGCGCGGTAGCGGCCGGATTTTTGATTACCGGAGATTTAATGGATAATAAAGTTGGTGATTTGTCTGAAGGGCAAAAAGGCCTGCTTTCTTTTGCCCGTCTAGTATTGATGCAACCGGGACTGCTAATTTTAGATGAACCGACTAACCACATCAACTTTCGCCATTTGCCGGTTATTGCCGAAGCGATTAATAAATACCACGGAACCATCATTATGATCAGCCATATGCCTGATTTTATCAAAGAGATAAAGTTTAATGACGAATTAGACTTAGGCCGCCTGTAATTAAATAAAAATATGCCCGCCAAAAATAATTTGATGTCAAAAATAAAAAGAACCATAACCTCGGTCCTACCGATTGACAAGAAACGACAGGGTCATTGTGCTAATTGCGGTAAATGCTGCTGCTTACCCCAGCGTTGTCCTTTCTTAAAAGAAGCTGGAGGCAAAAGCTATTGCTCTATTTACAAAGTCCGGCCCTTAAATTGTCGGAAATATCCTCGGACGGCTGACGAATTTGTCAGCAACGACCAGTGCGGTTTTAAATTTAACGACTAGCTATGAATAACGTAGCTAAAATTCTGGCTGGGTTCCTGTTGACCATCAACATCAGCTCCTTGCTGATCATGGGGCTAGACAAGAGTCGATCCCGGACTAACAAAAGACGGGTAAGCGAAAAGAGTTTGTTTCTCCTGGCCTTATTCGGCGGCGCCCTGGGCATTTATTTGGGCATGCTTCTGTTCCGCCACAAGACTAAAAAATGGTATTTTGCCTGGATAATACCGCTTATATTGGCCTCAAACCTCTACCTATTTTTTATCCTCTTTCAATTGACAAAATCAAGCTTTTAATGTAAAAATACAGAGTTCTTTAAATGTTTCATTCCAAAAAACCAAAGTCATGAATAAAATCCGTTCCTATCTTGATCCCTTGTATCCGGTTAATGTCCAGACCAAAAATCAGCATCTCAGCGATTCCGCCTACACAGAGGTAGTCCAAAAAATGATTATTCCTTGCACCGATGTGGTGTTTTACCAGAAGAATCCTAAAGCCGTCTATCTGGCCCAGAGATCAATTTTTCCGATGAAAGGAGTCTGGTGCATCGGCGGCCGCATGTGGTTTAATGACAAGAATGGGGAAGAATCAATCAGTCGCTGCGTCCAAATCGAAACCGGGATAAAAATAGTTCCGGATCGGTTTAAACTGATTGCTACCAACCTCTACTCTTGGTCTAAGGTTGAGCAGGGAGATTTCCCGGGGAGAAATTTGGCCCTGACGTTTTCTTGCGAACTCAGCCCGAAGGAAGTTGAGCTGGTAAGCCAAGGATTGTCTTCCAAAGAATACGACAAGAAATTTGGTCTCCAAGCCTTTGACCGCGCCCGACTGGAAAAAGAGAATGTCCATCCGGCCATGTTAGATGCCTACAAAGAAATTTTCTAAAAAAACACCCCAGCTTTTTGAAAGGCTGGGGATTTTTTAATAAGGATTTATTTCATTAGTTTTTTTAAGTGGGATAAGTTCGGTGAATTTAGTCTTATTATCCAGGGTTGAGTGATAAAGAAAACGATAGGAGAGTTGACTCCGATTAAAACCATTCGGCAGAGTAAAGACAAACTTGGAACAGGGGACTGAATTTGAATAACGCTTCCGATCCTTTCTGGAAGTTTTATTCAACTCCGTTTTACTCTTGCAAATGACGGGGTCTAATTTTAACTCAGCTACTTTTTTGAAATCGCTAGTTGAAATAATTTCTACAACTACTTCCTGGGTGGAAAAATTTTCAAAAACAACCATTTTTTTAGGAAGTTTTTGGTTATCCTGACTGCTAGGACTAGGCAAATCATCTTTTTGACAAGCCGAGAAAACCAGGATAATGGCGGGAATACACATTAATAAACGCATTTCTCAAAAGTTTTCGTTAATAAAAAGGACTATCTAATAAAAGATTATACCATATTATTAGCTTTATGTCAATATATAATTATTAGCCCTAAATCTAGGCCAATTTTTGAAATTGTGCTATGCTTTATCTGATAAAATATGAAACTACTACCTCGAATTATCGGCTCCCGTCGGTGGCGCCAAATTGAACGCTTCAAATCCAATCCTTCTTCAACGCAAGAAAAGGTCTTATTGGCTTTACTCAAAAAAGCGGCCCGAACTAAAATCGGCCAAGAATATAATTTCTCTAAAATAAAAAACAGCGCCGACTTCCAGCAAAAAATTCCAGTCAGAAGCTATGACGATTTTAAACCCTATATTGAACAAGCCTTGGCGGGAGAACCCAATATTATTTGGCCCGGAAAGATTACTTGGTTTGCTAAATCATCTGGCACTACCAGTGACAAAAGCAAATATCTACCCATTACTCAGGAGGCGTTAAAGCGCTGTCATTATCGCGCCGGCAAAGATGTCTTGTGGATGTACTACCTTAATTATCCGGAAACCAGAATCTATCGTGGCAAAAGCTTGATAGTCGGCGGCAGCCACCAGATTAGTAGTTTTAACAGCGGTTCGCGCTTAGGCGATCTGTCGGCCATTTTGATTCAGAATCTTCCAGTCTTCGCCCACTTAGTCCGAACACCAAATCTTGAAGTAACATTAATGAACGAATGGGAAAGCAAGATAAAAAAGATGGCGGAAGAAACCATCAAAGAGAACGTCACTAATATTTCCGGCGTGCCTTCTTGGACGCTAGTGCTAATTAAAACCATCCTGCAAATGACAGGCAAAAGCAACCTACGTGAAGTCTGGCCCAGCTTGGAGGTATTTATCCATGGCGGCGTCAGCTTCAATCCCTATCGCGCGGAATTTGCCCGCGTTATTCCGGCGGACAATATGCGCTATCTGGAGGTCTACAACGCCTCGGAAGGATTCTTCGCCATCCAAGACAAAAAGGACCGCGATGACCTCCTGCTAATGCTTGACTATGGAATTTTCTACGAATTTATTCCGATTGATGACTTCCACTCCGGTAATTGGAAAGCGCTATCCCTTAACGAAGTCGAGCTAGACAAAAATTATGCCTTAGTTATTAGCACTAACGCCGGCTTGTGGCGTTATCTTATCGGCGATGTAGTCAAATTTACCAGCCGCGATCCATATCGGATAAAGATTACTGGGCGCACTAAGCATTTCATCAATGTTTTCGGCGAAGAATTAATGATTGATAATGTTGAGCAAGCCCTGGCCTTAACCTGTCACCAGCACAATACTTCAATTAAAGATTATACGGTGGCACCGATTTTTATGGACCAAAACCAGAAAGGACAGCACGAATGGCTGATAGAATTTTATCAAGCTCCATCTGATTCGCAGAAGTTTATGGCAGAATTAGACGCTAATTTACAGCAGCTCAACTCTGATTATGAATCTAAGCGCTATAAAGATATTACACTCGCAGCGCCAAAACTAACGATTGCGCGCGCTGATCTTTTCTATGACTGGCTCAAAGCTAAGGGCAAGTTAGGCGGTCAGCACAAGGTTCCGCGCCTAAGTAATGAAAGGAACATCATGGAAGAAATAAAAAGTCTAAATAATAAAGCCAAGTCGGATTAAGACTTGGCTTTTTTTGTTGGCAGACCTAAAACTTTTACTATCCTGTCTCTTAAAATGCTATAAAGAGCACCGAAGAGCAGGCAAAAGATAACAGCAAAAATCAGAGTAGTCCCGATATTATTCCAAGAAATTGCTTCTATTTTGAAGCCCCATTCTTGTAATTGCGGAATAGCAGTCGTATTGACAAAAACGACCTTTAGGACATAAATCACGGGGAATTGAATCAGTAATTTCACGCCGGCCAAAAGGTGGTCAACGGCGGTTTTGTTGGGTTTTTCAGCATCCCAAATTTTCTTAGTGTTGAAGAAAAAAATAACCACAACTAAGTCGGTAATACTAGCAAAGATCCGACAAACCAGGGATTGGGCGAAGGAGAAGCCAATCAGATAAACTTCATAGGGCAGGATCAAATAATTAATGACCTCCAGGGCGAGATAGAATAAAAGTCGTTCTTTCATCGGGCGGATTTTAGTAAAAGATTGGAAAATAACTACAAAAACCCTACTCTATTTTTGCTGGAGTGTCAATGATATGATATAATAAAGCATATGAAAGCATTAATTATCTATGATTCATTATATGGCAACACCAAGCTTCTTGCCGAAGCAATGGTGCAGGTTTTTCCACCTGATTCCGCTGAGGCTTTGGCAGTTGACACAGCAGATTTATCCGGCCTAAAAGCTATCGACCTCCTAGTCGTAGGTTCGCCCACTCACGGTGGCCGTCCCAAGACTGAACTCCAAGCTTGGCTGGATAAAATACCGGAAGGCGCTTTGAAAAATATCAAGCTAGCTGTTTTTGACAGCCGTTTTTTGGAAAAAGAACAAAAGCTTCCTCTCCGACTATTAATGAAAACTATCGGCTATGCCGCGCCGCGCTTAGCCAGAATATTGGAAAGCAAGGGCGGAACGATAATAGCGCCACCCCAAGGCTTCATAGTGACTAAAATGAAAGGACCGTTACAGACCGGGGAGCTGGATCGAGCCCAGGCTTGGATAAAAGAAATATTATGGACAAAGTAATAATTTTAGCCGCCGGCAAGGGAACCCGGATGAAATCAGAACTACCTAAAGTGCTAGCTCCGCTTAACGGACGTCCGATAATTGATTATCTGATTGAAGCGGTAATAGCTTCCGGAATCTGCACCAAACCCCTCTTAGTGGTTTCGCCTGACAATCAATCTATAATTGCTAATGCCCTGAGCAAATATGACTTAGATTATGCTCTCCAAACAGAACAACTAGGCACTGGCCACGCTGTTAATTCAGCGCGACCCCTACTAGCGAGCCAAGATTATGAAAACATTGTCATCCTCTACGGTGACCATCCTTTTATCCGCCCAGCCACACTGCAGAAGATAATAAAAAATCATCGGGGGGCGCTGACTATGATGACTACCACCGTTGAAGATTTTTCCGGTTGGCGCCAAAATTTCTACCACTGGGGCCGGATAATCAGGAGCCAAGGAAAAATTTCCGGCATCGTGGAATACAAAGATGCCAATGACGACCAAAAGAATATTACCGAAGTCAACCCGGCTCTATTTTGCTGCAACAGCAGGTGGCTCTGGCAAAAAATTGAAAAGATAAAAAATAATAATAGCCAAAAAGAATACTATCTCACTAGCTTAGTAGCCTTGGCCGCCGAGGAAGGGGAGACTATCGGCGACCTAGCAATCGATCAGCGCGAAGCTGTGGGCATTAATAGCCCAGAAGAACTGCTGGTAGCGGCTAGCCTAATTTCCTAAAAATAAAAAAGCCCTGATGCACAAGGCTTTTAATTTTTTTGTAACTGTCTTTTATTGCTCCAAACTCTTCATCCTTTCTAAATCATCCAATAAGGCTCCGGATAAATACTCGTTGAAACCGTCAATAACCAACTGGATTAAACCCGGGTCTTTAGCTAAAAGGGAATCAAGGCAAGGATATTTCTGCTTAATATACTCCGTTACCCAAGTGATTGAATTCGTCCGATTAGACGGAGATTCAAAGTATTGAACTACTTCTTGGATGAAAACCGAATCGTCTTCTTCGGCGCTACCATCATATTGCTCTAGCTCAACCGGAACATCCAGGTCATATTCTTGCAGAGCGAAAAGAGTAGTCTTTTTGCAAAGATAATCACGCCAAGGCGTATTTCCAAAATATTGGCTAACATCCGGTTCTTGGGCAATAACGGTAGCGATAAATGATAAAAGAACGGTCAAAGATAAGAGAATTTTTTTCATCAGTCAGATCCTCCATTTTTAATTATGCCAGGAAATTATCACAGATATTAAAAACTGTCAAATATAATGCCTTGCAACAATAATTATGCTATAATAATAGAGTTAATAATATTAACAAAAACCATATGGAAAAATCCAATAAACTAATTATCTTCGGGTTAATTCTAGGCGCGGCCTTTCTCGCCGGCACATATCTCGTTAGCCAGACTTTTTTAGCAGTCAAAAAGATGGATAACATCATCAGCGTTTCCGGATCAGCCAAGCAATTAGTGCAAGCTGATAATGCGCGCTGGACAGGAAATTTTTCCCGCACCATAGCCAAAGACGCTCTAGCCGAAGGCTATGCTTTGATGCGCCTAGACGAAAAAGCCATAACTGATTTTTTCCAATCCGAAGGCTTCGGCGGCCAATTTGAAATTTCACCAATCTTCATGAATGAGGTCTACAAAAGCGATCCGAATGCCCCGAAAGAATATAATTTAATCCAAAACATTGAGGTTAAGTCAAATGATGTTAACAAAACTAAAGAATTAGCTAAAAAAACCGAGATCTTGGCCCAAAAAGGCATTATCTTTTCCGCCTATCCGGTAGAATACTATTATTCCAAGCTGCCCGAAGTCAGGGTTTCTCTCCTGCCGGAGGCTATAAAAGACGCCAAGAATAGAGCCGCCAGTATCGCCCAGAGCAGCGGCAAGATAGTTGATTCCATCAAGTCAGTCTCAATGGGCGTGGTCCAGGTGATGACTGCTGGCGCGGTTGATGTTTCCGATTACGGGTCATATGACACCTCCGCGATTGATAAAGAGATAATGATTACCGTTAAAACAACTTTCAGTTTAAAATAAAAATATGAAAAAAGTCGTAGCGATTATAGCCAGCATTATTATTATCGGCAGCGGCACCTGGCTTTTCAGTGAATGGCGCAAAAATAATCAACCAAAAGTAGATATTGATTCATCTCTGAAAGTCGTCCAAGAGCGCGGCAGCTTGATAGTGGGGGCAGATGCGCCCTATGGAGTGATGGAATTTTTTGACCAGAATGGCCAAATTATTGGCATGGATGTCGACGTCGCCCAAGCCATCGCCTCTGGCTTGAAAGTAGATTTAGAATTTAAAAAATACGCTTGGGATAATTTATTTGATGCTGTTAAAAAAGGCGAAATTGATTTGGCGCTTTCCAGTATCACTATTACGCCGGAACGTTCCCAGGAAATACTCTTCAGCTCACCCTATTTTAGCGGTGGCCAGGCAATATTGGCTCGATCTGGTGATTATAGTATCAAAAAACTAAGCGACCTAGCTGGAAAAAAGATCGGCGTCCAGATCGAAACTACCGGCCAAACCGAAGCCAGAAAGATTAACCCCGATGAATTGATAATTACTTATGCCGGTTATGGGAACGGAGAAAAAGATATTATCTCTGACTTGAAAAATGGCACCATTGATGCCGTTATCGCTGACTACGTCCAAGTAGCTAAAAATGCCTATGATGACCCGGAGTTGAAGATAGTAGGCGCGCCTTTTACCCAGGAATACTACGGCGCCGCGACTAATTTAAATAATATTTCCTTGATGACAGCTGTTGACAACATTATTAGGGAAATGAAACGAGATGGTCGGTTGAGTCAGATAGAAACAAAATGGATAAAAAAATAATTTAAAATATGAAGCGAAAAATTGCTAACAAAATAGTCTTTACAATCGCTCTCCTGTCTTTTGCTATTTTCTCAATCTTGGCCTTTAATGATATCTCCAGCCGCCGGAATGACATTCTGCCGCTTTTTGTCGCGCGCGGTGAGGCCGTGGCTCGCTCTTTGGAGTCTAGCATTGCCAATGAAGATGAGCTTAAAAATCAAGAAAGACTAGCTAATATTATTGAAAAAAATCTTTGGCTTGACCCAGAGATTATCAATATCAGCTTCCATTTACCCCAAGAAAATGATTTAAAAGTCTACATGTCCGGCCAAAACAAAGAAATTGGGGCTCTTTCCAGCGATCAAAATAATGACAGCTTCAACCAGAACAAAACAACAAATCAGAGAAAAAAGACTACCGCCGATGAATTACTGATAATAACCGCCCCCATCCATATTAGCGGCCAAGTAGTTGGAACCGTACAAATTGATTTTTCTTTAGGTGTTGTTAATCGACAAATTGCCACAGACACAGCACTAGAAATAATTATTTATATAATCGCGCTTCTATTATTTGTAGTCGCTCTTTTTATATCTTTGAAAATAATGGTTATCAGTCGGATTAAGAAAATTAACAACAGCATCCAAAACATCGCGCAGGGTAATTTTGATAAAACTTTCTTGATAAAATCTCAAGACGAATTAGGACAACTGTCTCGCGCTGTCAACCAGATGGCCCAAACGCTAGAAAAATCGCAAAGAGAAATGCTCCATTACAATGAATCGCTAAAAGATGAGGTACTGGCCCGGACTAACGAATTAGAGCGCACCAAAAAACAACTGGAAAACGCTAACCTAGATTTGGAAGACAAGGTAAAAGAAAGGACGGCGGAGCTGGAAAAATTAAAGCACAACCAAGAAAAGGTGATTAAGGACAAAACCGAAGAACTCAATAAAAAATTAACGGAATTGGAAAAATTAAATAAATTCATGATCAACCGGGAAAATAAAATGATTGAATTAAAAAAAGAGAACGAAAACCTTAAGAAAAAAATGAAACAATAAACAAAAAGAGGCCGCTAGGGCCTCTTTTTTATTGATTTAATTTTTTTACAATTTTAGTAACAAGCCGATGGGGCAAAAAACGATTTAGAAAAACTATAGCTTTGCCAATCTTTCCCGGAACAACCACCCGGCGTCCCTGCATTAACCCTTGGTAAGCGGTTTGAGCCACATCGTCTACTGACAATTCCCACAAACGGCGACCGCGAGTCAGGCAGGGTTTTTGATTGCCAGTCTTAGTCCAAAAGGGGGTCGCCACCGGGCCAGGACAGAGAGCAGTAACAGTCACTCCGGTAGATTCCAGTTCTTCGGCCAAGGCCTCGGATAGAGATAGCACATAGGATTTAGTGGCAAAATAGACAGCCATCAATGGCCCTGGTTGGAAGGCGGCCAAAGAAGAAACTTCCAAGATGCGGCCCGAACGATTTTCTAACTGCTTCAAAAACAGTTTAGTCAACACAGTCAAAGCCTCGACGTTCAATCTGATCGTGCGGATTTGAACATCCAAATCAATATCGCTGAACTTTCCTAAAGCGCCAATACCAGCATCATTGACCAGGATGTCAACTCGGATTTTTTTGCTTTTTAACTGCTGAAAAATATTCTCGGCGGCAGGAGGTAAGGTTAAATCTTGCACAATTAATAACGGGGCAATATTATATTTACCTTTTATCTCTGCTCCGGCGCGCTGCAAAAACACCTGGTCATTATCAACCAGGACTAACTCATATTTATTCCGAGCAAAGATATCGGCTAACGCCCGACCAATGCCGCTAGCGGCTCCGGTTATCAAGACAATTTTGTTTTCCATATAAGATATTATAGCTTATCGCTTTAATTAGGTAAATCCGCGAGGACTTGCCTAATTTTCATCTTTAACTTATAGTAATAGTTCGTGATATAGTTCTTAAATAATAACAACTAACAATGAAAGCGAGGTAATTAATGAAAAATTACGAGTATTCCCAATTAAGGATAAAAGATCACCGCCCTCGGTTTCCGGGCGTACAAGGCGGCATGGGCATCGGCGTTAGCCTAAAAAAACTAGCCGCTGCCGTCGGTCAAAATGGCTGGATGGGAACGATTAGCAGCGCCGCTATTGACGTTATCGGAAGCAACGAAAGCGGCCGAAAACTTGGAACCTACGAAGCGGTCTATCGGGAAATATCTTTAGCTAAAGAGATGGCGCCTAATGGTCTGATTGGAATAAACATCATGGTTTATCTCCAGCGAGACTATCGGGCCGCGGTCCAAGGAGCTTTAGATGCCAAGGCTGATTTTATTATCAGTGGCGCCGGTTTGCCTTTTGAACTGCCAACAATCCAAGCTGCTGGTCCTACCGCTCGAATCCCGATTGTATCATCAGCCCGCGCTCTAAACGTACTACTCAACCGCTGGGAAAAGAACGGCCATCGTCCCGACGCCATTGTTTTGGAAGGTCCTTTAGCTGGCGGCCATTTGGGGTTTAAAATTACGGATATAGACAATCCGGAATTCCAGCTGGAAAAACTGTTGCCACCGATAAAAGAAATGGCTATCCAGCATGGCGACTTTCCCGTAATAGTAGCTGGCGGCATTTATACTAATGCTGATGTCAGGTACTTTTTGGAAAGAGGCGCTGACGGCGTCCAGATCGGAACTAGATTTATGGTAGCCACCGAATCTAGCGCCAGTCTGGAAGCCAAACAGGCAGTTTTGCGAGCAGAGAAGGAAGATATTTTAGTCTGCCCTCATTCACCTTGCGGTTTACCTTTCCGGATTATCAAACAATCCCCGGTTTACCAGGAATTACTCCGGAAAAAAACAAACAAATGCGACCGCGGTTATCTTTTGCAAAAAAAACAAAAACGGCCAGATCGGTTATTGCCCAGCCCAACAAGACGGTTCCAATTATTTCTGTATCTGTAACGGACTGCTTGATTACCGGCTTTACACGGTTGGCGCCAATGCCTACAAGTTAAAAGAACAGGGCATTGTCCCGGCGCAAACCATTATGGAAGATTTAGAAGGACTTACTTAAAGTAAGTCCTTTTTTATTAGCTCTTGACCTTTAACCGTTTTTATTTTAAAGTAAAAGCAACCAAAAATCGTACCTCATGAAAAAAATTATCAACGCCATTCTCAGTTATGCCCTTTTTTGGGTAATGTATTTTTTGGGGGTTTATATCTTTAAAATCCGCAACCGCATCAAAGTCGAGGGCCGGCACAACTTGCCTCAAGGCTCCAGAATCCTCTACCTGTCTAATCATCAAACCCTAATTGACTCTCTCCTGATTGGCATCAACGTCATTAGTCTCAAAGATTTGGCTTTTAGGCAAAAGCGCATCCCCTATAATGCTCCGGACAAAAACAATTTCTTTAGCCATAGAATCGGTAAGCATTTTATCAGGCTATTGAAAAACATTCCGGTCCAGCGGGATTTACGCAGCCCTAAAGCCATAGAAAGACAGATTCGCAGCTTCTGCAAAATACTGCAAGACAATAATCTAGTCTTATTCTTTGAAGGCACCAGGACCAGAAATGGACAAATCGGCGAATGCAAACAGGGAATAGCCCTGACCATATTGCAAGCTAAGCCTGACTATGTCATTCCTATCACCCTGATTGGCGTCCAGCCCATCATGCCGATTTCCAGCGGCTTCAATTACCGCAAAATCTACTTTGGCCATCGCGGTAAAATGATTATCGGCAAACCGATTGATTTTAACGACATCCTTCGTTCCAGCACCGAAGAATCGGACAAAGTTAAAAGGATCTGCCGCCGCGTGAAAATTCATGCGGAATTAGATTACCACCCAGAAAAAGAGAACCCTTTGTCTTAAGATGAAGGGTTTTTTATTTGGACAAAAACAAAATAATGTGTTAGATTAATCTTATGCTTATAACCCAAAAACATCCCCGCCTGATTCCGCTTTTACTATTATTATTACTAGTAATACTATTCTTTGGACTGACATTTTTCTGGTCCTGGTCCAAAATCAATCGGATCAGGGTGGTGGTGGCCAACAATATAAATCCGCTTTCCACCAGCACTGTTCTAATCGGGGAAGAAATAAAAACTAAGCCTCAACCAAAAACTATCCGAGGCATCTATCTCACTGCCTATTCCGCCGGTAATCCAACTAAGGTTGATAAGATCATCACTCAAGCCAAGAACAGCCAGATCAATGCTGTCGTGATTGATATTAAGGATTATTCCGGCTATTTAAGCTATGATAGTAGCATCCCCTTAGTTAACGACCTAAAGTTAGAGCAGATAAAAATCAAAGACGTTAAAGCCCTGACCGAAAAGTTACACCAAAACAATCTCTACGCCATCGCCCGCATCTCAGTCTTTCAAGATACGGCTATGGCTGAAGGCCGGCCGGAATGGGCCGTCCAGAATAAAAATACCGGAAAAATTTGGCGCGACCGGAAAAACTTAGCTTGGTTAGATCCGGCTAATATGTCAGTCTGGAAATATCATGTTGGCATTGCCCAAGAAGCCGTGAGCCTCGGGTTTGACGAAGTCAATCTAGATTATATCCGTTTTCCTTCGGACGGATCAATCTCCGCCATGTCTTTTCCAAAATGGAAAAACGGAACCAAAGCTGACGTTATCAAGAGCTTCTTTGCTTATTTTTCCAAAGAGATGATCAATGAACCAGTTTATACCTCGGCTGATCTTTTCGGCCTGACGACCACAGTCAAAAATGACATGAACATCGGCCAACTATTAGAAAATGCGGCGCCCTATTTTGATTATCTTTGCCCGATGGTCTACCCCTCCCACTATCCCAATGGCTATTTAGGTTATTCCAACCCAGCTACCCAACCCTATCAGATAGTTTACAAGGCCATGGCTAGCGCCAACGAAAGACTAGCTTCCAGTACCCCGGCCAGGGCCAAAATGCGCCCCTGGATCCAAGATTTTGACCTCGGAGCCACCTACACCGCAGAAATGATTCGGCAGGAGATAAAGGCTGCTAAAGACGGCGGAGCTGACGGCTACTTAGTCTGGGACCCGAAGAATATTTATACCTGGGAAGCCTTCAAATAATTGCCGGGTAAAGCAATTTGTGCTATTATTAATTTAGGTTAAAATAAATTAAAAATAAATCTATGAAAAAACTAATCGTCCTCTTGGTCGCTTTTTCACTTCTCTTTGGCGTCCAAGTTTTAGCTGGTATCTATGTCGGCCAGACTTCCGCTCTTAAAAGCACTTCAATCATGACCGAATCCCAGCTTAAAGCCGCCCGATTAAAGTACCCGGCCGTAGAGTTTGACCGGGAATGCGTCAAGGTCGCCATGAATTATCGCGATGAAGAAGTTCTCAACGCCCTAGCTAAAAAGAATGACCAAATCTATAGCGCCCTTAAAAATCGGCATGAGCAAATCACTGCTGCTCAAGATTTAAGAACCAGCGCCGAAATCACTGCCGCCATCACTAAAGCCCAACAAACTTTTAAAGATACTCGCTATAAGGCAACTGTTGAATACCAAAAGATTACCCGCAATGCTTGGCTCAATTTCAGCGTCTACCGCGCTAAATGCAAGAATGCTTCTAAAGCTCCAGGCGAACCGACTGCTGGCGGCCAATATATTGACCCCGGCCTTTAATCATCAATCAAAAAGATTCCTCTCTGGAGGAATCTTTTTTTTGTTTGACTTTAGCCAAAACATTCTGCTATATTAGAAGAAACCAACCAGGATCATTTATGAAGACAACCGTTAGTACTTTAGATTTGCTTCGGCTGATTTGCAAAGACGTTGGCATTGAAGCCGAAGTTTTTCCCGAAACTACCATCCAAAATCAACAAAAAGACGAAGGAACGATTGATTATCTTGATTTCATTGATATCATCGTTGAAGTCCAAAAAGAATTTAGGATAAAATTGCCCGAAGATGAGCTGCGGGCAGTAAAGAATATTGATGATTTAGGAGCATTGATAGACCGGATGGTTGAATAAGGGAAGAGGCGCTTGTTAACCCAGGCGCCTCTTTTATATTTGACACTTTTATTATTATCTGCCAATATAAGGTCTGTCCTTTAAATCTTTAATAAACACTGAATATGACTGAAAAAACTGACATTGAAGCCACGATTAAAGCAATAGTGGCGGAAACTACGGGGAAAAAACTCTCTAAAGTAAGGTTGGAATCCCACCTAGAAAATGATTTGGGGGTAGACTCCATTGATACTGTTGATATTATTTATGAAGTGGAAAAAAAGTTTAAATTTACCGTTCCCATGAGCAGCGAAACCGTCAAAAAAATAAAGACGGTTGGAGATTTGGTGCGAGAGGTAAAAACCACCTTGAACCGAAACTAAATTTTCGGCTAGCATTTCCCCCTAAAGGAAATGCTTTTTTTATTGCTAAAATTTAGAAAAAGACTTACAATAAATGATATGACTATTATCCAATCCATTATCATCGGCCTAGTCGAAGGCCTGACCGAATTCTTGCCGGTTTCATCAACGGCTCACATGATCATCAGCTCCAAGCTGATGGGGATTACCGCCACCGATTTCACTAAAACTTTTGAAATCGTCATCCAGCTTGGCGCTATCTTGGCGGTGGTAATTTTATATTTCAAGCAATTATTGCAGTGGGGGAATATCAAAAAATTAATAGCCGCTTTTATCCCCACGGCGCTCATCGGTTTCGGTCTATACAAGATTGTGAAATCTTTTCTAATGGAGAGCTTGCCCTTAATCACTGGCGCTCTGCTCATCGGCGGCTTAATCTTAATAATCTTTGAGACTTGGCATAAAGGCAAGGGAGAGAAGAAAGAATCGGGGAACGGCTTGGCCGACATCTCTTACCGCCAATGTTTTTATATCGGCCTCTTCCAGGCGTTAGCTATCGTTCCAGGCGTTTCTCGCTCTGCCGCTACCATCATCGGCGGCTTGGCCTTAGGATTAAAGCGCCGGACGATAGTGGAGTTTTCTTTCCTCCTGGCTGTCCCGACTATGATCGCGGCTTCAGGCTGGGATTTATTGCAAAGCGCTAATAATATTTCTTCTGATCAGATAGGAGTACTGGCGATTGGATTCATTACCGCTTTCATTATCGGCGGTTTAAGCGTCAAATTCTTCCTTAAATATATCCAGAAATACAGCTTTACCCTCTTCGGCATTTACCGAATAATAATCGGCCTGCTATTGCTATTGTTTCTCCTCTAAAACAAAAAACAGCTTAGATCAAGCTGTTTTTTGTTATCTAAAAATAAACGTAATCAATTAGATGCTGACTCTGACACCCGGGCCCATAGTAGAGCTGATGCTAGCATTCTTGATATAAACGCCTTTAGCCGAGCTCGGTTTAGCCTTTCTGATGGTTTCTAAAAGGGTATTAAAGTTGTCAGCTAACTTAGCGCTCTCAAAGCTGACCTTGCCAATGACCGCATGGACATTGCCGGTGTCATCATTCTTGAAGCTAATTTTGCCTTTCTTTAATTCTTCTACCGCCTTAGCCGGATTCTGGGTAACGGTATCATTCTTAGGGGAGGGCATCAAGCCGCGGGTACCTAAGATTTTAGCAATCTGAGCTAAATTCTTCATCATATCCGGCTCGGCTACCGCCACCTGAAAATCAGTCTTTTCGGTTTTCTTAATCTCGGCGATTAAATCATCGCCACCGACTAAATCAGCGCCGGCAGCTTTGACGGCTTTTTCATTAGCGGAAGAAACAAAGGCTGCTACTCTGACGCTTTTGCCAGTGCCATGAGGCAAGCTGACAGCGCCTCTAACTTGCTGATCGCCTTTCTTCGGGTCAATTCCTAAGCGGAAATGGACTTCAATGGAAGCGTCAAATTTAGCCTTGTTAGTTTTTTTGGCTAACTCGATAGCTTCAGCGATACCATAAGTCTTAGTGTTGTCAAAAAGAGACTCAACTTTCTTTTTGGCCACTGGGGCCTTCACATTTTTTTCTTTCGGCATAGTGTTACTCGTGGTTCTATCCAACCATTAATGGCTGTCCCACAAATTAGTTAATAATTATTTTACTTCCACGCCCATTTGTCTGGCAGTGCCGGCGATGATGTTCATTGCGGCTTCCAAATCATTGGCGTTTAAGTCGCTCATTTTAATCTGAGCGATTTCTTTCAATTGATCCTTGGTAATTGATCCGACCTTGTCAGTCAATGGCTTGCTGGAACCTTTTGAGATCTTGGCAAACTTCTTGATTAATTCGGAAGCCGGTGCGGTTTTAGTGATAAAATCATAGCTTCTGTCCTCATAGACTCTGATTTCCACCGGGACCACATCGCCCATTCTGTCCTTGGTAGCTTCATTGAAGCGTTGGCAGAATTCTTGGATATTCAAACCGTGCTGGCCTAAAGCCGGACCCACTGGCGGAGCCGGATTAGCTTGGCCGCCCACGATTTGCAACTTAATTAAAGTTTTTAATTTTTTGGCCATATTAATTAATAATATTTCCGTAGAAGCTCAACCCAAAAGGGCAGAACGAAAATATGCTATTTATATATTTATACTTTTTTAATCTGTAAAAAGTCTAATTCCACCGGGGTCTCGCGTCCGAACATGGAAACATTGACCTTGACTTTGCCTTTAGCTTCGTCAATGTTGGTAATCTTGCCTTCCATATTCTTAAACGGACCTTCGGTAATGCGAACCAAATCGCCGACACTGACATCGATCTTGAATTTCGGATCTTCTTGGCCCATACGCTTCATCAATCCTTGGATTTCTTCGTTGCCCACCGGAGTCGGAGTCGAGCCGACACCGATAAATCCGGTGACGTTCGGGGTGTTTCTAACTACATACCAAGACTCATCAGTCACGATCATTTCGACGATAACGTAGCCGGGGAAGATCTTTTCTTCCACGATCTTACGTTTACCGTTCTTAATTTTAGTCTTCTTTTCGGTCGGAACTAAGACATTGAAGATTTTGTCTCCCATGTCTAAGGTTTCAACCCTTTGTTTCAAATTTCTGGCCACATTTTCTTCATACCCGGAATAGGTGTGAAGGACATACCAGCGTCGCCCCTGGTTTAAAATTTGTTTAGCCATAATGATGGTTGCTCCAAGCCTAAGCTTGGAATTTTATGAACTATTTAATGATAATGAGGTTAAATCCCCAGCTAAAGATATAGTCTAAGGCGCCCAAGAAAAGAGCGGTGCCCAAAGAAACGCCCAGAACCATCAAAGTGTAGTTATAGGTTTCTTTCTTGGTGGGCCAAGTCACTTTTTTCATTTCAGCGGCTGACTCTCTGATATAATTGGAAAGCTTGCTCATAGCGCTTTTGTAATTAAAAATAGCCTCTGCGGGCCATTTGTTTTATATATCTATATAATACCCAATATAAAAGAGCTTGTCAAGGAAGTTAGACCCCGGATTTATTTGCTTTTTATAGGGGAAAAGGGTAAAATAATAGGGAATAATAATTATCTTTTCTGTTAGGCCATCTCGGGCTTAATAGCTTTTCTTATTTTATGGTTAGCCCTAATTTAATCAAAAAAGGCCAAAGTTTTCTAACGGTGAACCCTAATGCCAAAAAGCTTTTTCAGCTTATCTATGGCAAGAAGCAGAAAGCGGAAACTGCCTTTGACGATGAAACCCCGAAAATTCATGTCTCCCATATCGTTTCTCAGCTATCCTTCCTCTACGAGAAGATCAGAAATGCCGTCGATTATGACGACGATCATTTACTCCGGAAAAATGCCATTAAAAGAATAATCAAGCGCCAAATCTTCATCGAAGGCGCCTTGGTTGATTATGACAGCGAAGAGATAGCGATGAAACTTCTAACCGAGCTAATTCAGGCCGGTTATTTGCCGAATGACAAGATTCCAGAGATAAAAATCAAAGAGGTCGCCAGCTTGCTGGAAAAATATATCATGCTTCGCCACCGCTACAAGAAAATCCATCCTGCCAATCTGGACATGAAAGAAAAGGAAAGCCATGAACGGTCGCTAGTCATGAACTGGATTATCACTCTCGCCGCCACTGAAATCGAGGAAAATTTGAATCGGGATGACGTCAAGCGCCTAGTGGTTTCTAATATCTTTGAAATTCTTTCCCGCACCATCAAGATGCCGAACGATCTGCCTTACCAAAAAGACTTAGATATCCAAATCTACCTATCAATCGCGCGCAATTTTCTAAAATTAGATCTAGACATGCAAAGCTTTGTGGCTTTCAAATATTATAATAACTGGGAAGAAGCTACCGGCGAAGATATCAAAAGGATTGCCGCCGACCTGAATGCTATCCACGCCTTAGTGGAGAAACAGCTGAAACACCCCCTGATAAAGCAGATAGACAAGATTGTCCGCCGTTATTCCTTATACTATTCCTTGCTAACCGAAGTGATTGAGGAAAACCCCAGCAAAGTCTATGATAATGCCACTAGTAATACTAAGGCTTTTTTGAACCTAATCAAAGAAAAGTGCGAAAAAAAATATTCCAAGGTTAAATCCCGACTCTGGCGTTCCGGCTTGCGCAGTATTATTTATATCTTTTTAACCAAATCTATTTTTGTCTTGCTGCTAGAAATACCAGCCATCAAGTTCTTTGGCGAAAAAGTCAACCCGTTAGCCTTAATCATCAACATCTCTTTCCCGGCCATCCTACTATTTATCATAATCCTTTTTACCAAGACACCGAACAAGAAGAACACCGAAAAAATCATTGAAGGCATCAAGGAAGTAACTTTCATAGAAAACCAAAAGTTCCAGCCGATTTATCTGCGCAAGGATACTCGCCGTAATTACCTGATGAACATCCTTTTCAATTTGATCTACACCACTGCCTTCCTCTTGACTGTTTATCTGTTGATAAAGTTACTACACCTATTCTCCTTTAACTGGGTCAGCGTCACTATCTTCTTGTTCTTCTTGGCTTTTGTCAGCTTCTTCTCCTTCCGCATCAAGCGCGACGTCAAACAATGGATAATCACTGAAAGCCGGGAAACCATCCTGAGTTTCATCTTTGATTTTTTCTACATGCCAATCGTAGCTGTCGGCAAATGGCTTTCTAGCAATATTTCCCGCATCAACGTCTTCATCTTTGTCTTAGACTTCATTATTGAAACTCCTTTCAAAGTTATCGTCGGCATCATCGAGGACTGGACCAAATACTTGAAAGAAAAGAAAGAGGATTTATCATAAAACTATGCCTCTAGCAATCGTCGCCACTCCTATCGGTAACCTGGAAGATATCAGCCTCCGCGCCCTCAACACCCTGAAGGCGGCGGATACTGTTTTATGCGAAGACACGCGCGTCACCCAGAAGCTCCTGAGCCATTATGAAATCAAGAAGCCGCTCCTGTCATATCACCAACATTCCAATTTGACTAAAATCAATCAAATCATTGAGCTGCTGCGCCAAGGTAAGCAGTTAGCTTTAGTAAGCGATGCCGGCACCCCGGGCATTTCTGACCCAGGCGGGGAATTAGTCCATCAGATCCTAGCTGAATTGCCCGAAACCCAAATTGAGGCCATTCCAGGAGCTTGCGCAGCCATTGCCGCTCTTTCCATTTCCGGCATGCCAACCGACAAGTTCTTGTTCTTGGGATTTCCGCCCCACAAGAAGGGCAGACAGACTTTTTTAAAAAAAATAGCTAGCAGCGAATACCCGGTAGTAGTCTATGAATCCAAACATCGGATTATAAAATTCTTGGAAGAATTGGAGGCCACAATGAAGCCAGAAGAAATTATGGTCGGCCGCGAGCTGACAAAAATGTATGAATGCGCCTATCGTGGCGATTTAAAAAATATAATAACAGCCATTAAATCAGACGCTAATGCCCAGAAAGGGGAATTCGTCGTGATTATAAAACCAAAGAAAAAATAATATGACTGACCATAACCATTTCTATATCACTACCACCTTGCCTTATATCAACGCTGAGCCGCACATCGGTTTTGCCGCGGAAATTATCCGCGCCGATGCCATCGCCCGCTATGAGCGTCTCTTAGGTAAGAAGGTTTTCTTCAACACGGGTACAGACGAGCACGGCCTGAAGATATTCCGCAAAGCGGAAGAAAACAAGATTGAACCGCAAGCCTATTGCGACCAGCTAGCCAAAAAATTTGAAGCTCTAAAACAAACGCTAAACCTGAGCTATGACAGTTTTATCCGCACCACTGACCAGCATCATCTAGAGGCGGCCCAAGAATTCTGGCGCCGCTGTCTGGCCAAAGGCGATATCTACAAAAAAGCCTACCAGGTAAAATATTGTGTCGGCTGCGAATTGGAAAAGACCGAATCAGAACTAGTTAACGGCCGCTGTCCGCTCCACCCGGACAAGGACCCGGAAATGATCGAAGAGGAAAATTACTTCTTCCGTTTTTCCAATTATCAAAAGCCGCTCCTAGATTTCTATAACAATAATCCGGATTTTGTCTTACCCCATCATCGCTTCACTGAAATCAAGAATTTCGTGGAAGGTGGCTTACAAGATTTTTCCATTTCTCGCCTCAAAAGCAAGATGCCTTGGGGCGTGGCCGTGCCTGATGATCCGGAGCAGGTGATGTATGTCTGGTTTGATGCTTTGATAAACTATATTTCTTGTCTTGGATGGCCAAAAAATGACCAAAAATTCAGCAATTTTTGGCCCGGACTCCAAGTCTGCGGCAAAGATAATCTGCGCCAACAAACTGCCATGTGGCAAGCCATGTTGCTTTCGGCCGCGCTACCGAACTCCGAACAAGTCCTAATCTTCGGCTTCATCACCAACAACGGCCAGAAGATGAGCAAGTCTTTAGGCAATGTGGTTGATCCTCTGGCTCTGGTGGAAAAATTTGGCATTGATCCGACCCGCTATTATCTTTTGAAAGAAATCCAAGTCTTTGAAGACAGCGACTTCAACGAAGAAAATGTTACCAAGCTATACAATGCCGACCTAGCCAATGGCTTAGGCAATTTAGCCGCTCGCACTGCTAACCTCTTAGAAAAGAATGAGATCCAATTAGAGTTAAAGTTAAACAGCGATGAAGAGTTGGAAAATTCTTTCAAGGACAAGATGAGCGAATATGCTTTAGGGGAAGCCTTAAAAGTATTATGGGACAAGGTCAAAGCCAGCGATGAGTTCTTGAGCCAGACCACTCCTTGGAAATTATCCGATAAAGAAGAAATTGCTACAATTCTCCGGCCAGTAGCCCAAAACATCTTAAACATCGCTTATTGGCTCTCACCCTTCATGCCCGAGACCGCTAAAAAAATCCGAGAACAATATAGTGCGACTCAAATCAAAAAAGGCGAACCGCTCTTTCCGCGCTTAGCCTAAATTATTATGACTAAAAAAAATCGGGCCGGCTTTACCCTGATAGAACTCATCATCGTCATCGTGATTATCGCCACCATTATCACTGCCGCTTTTATTTATTTTGACAATCTTTTGGAAAGCGGCCGCGATACCAGACGGGTGAGTGATATTGCTCAGATCCAAAACGCTTTGAAATTATATTACCGCGATGAAGGCCAATATCCCGACTCTTTAACCTTTGGCAGTGCCTTAGAAGGAAGCAACTCCAGTATTACTTATATGCTGAAAGTGCCGCAAAACCCGACGCCAAGAAATGACGGCGATTGCGCTGATAGTGAATACGTCTATACTAGAAATGTTGATTTAGGTGGCAACGAAGGCTACCGCCTAAGCTTCTGTCTGGGCGGCCAAACCCAAACCGTATCAGCCGGAA
>JAKLGM010000009.1 GCA_022710685.1 Patescibacteria group bacterium
CGGATAATGCTGCCCTCGATATCTTTAGCCGCCGTCACCATCAAATCGGCCAATTCATCAATAACAAAAATAATATATGGCATCTTTTCCTTGGAGTCGGCATTATGGCTCTGGATATTCTTTTTGCCGCTTTTATTTAAAATATCATAACGGCGATCCATTTCATTCAAGCACCACTTCAAAGCATTGATAGTCTTATTAACTTCAGTGATAACCGGGGTCAGAAGATGAGGGATGCCGTTATAAGCCGGGAGCTCCACCCGCTTCGGGTCAACCATAATGAAGCGCATGGTCTCAGGACTGTTCTGATAGAGCAAGCTGACGATGATAGCATTAAGGCAGACCGACTTACCGGAATTAGTAGCGCCCGCTACCAGAAGATGAGGCATCTTGGTTACATCATATAACCAATTAGCGCCGGCGACATCTTTGCCCAAAGCGATCATTAAATTATTATTCCTAGTCTTGAAAGCCTTGTCTTCTAAAATTTCCCGCAAGCCGACAATGGCCTTAGTCTTATTCGGCACCTCGATGCCGACTAAAGCCTTGCCCGGAATCGGCGCCTCAATCCTGATTGGATGCGCCGCTAAAGCTAAGGATAAATCATTATTTAAGGCGGTAATTCGAGACAGTTTGATTCCCTCTACCGGTCTAAAAGTATATTGAGTGACAGTCGGGCCAACGCTAGTCTCGCCCATTTCCACTGGGATGCCAAAATTTTCTAAAGTATGCTTGATAACCAGAGAATTACGCTCAATATCGCCGCCTAAAGCCTGGCCAATCTTGCCGCTTAACAAATCCAAGGGCAGGTCAATCTTGACGCTCTTCGTGCGCCAAATATTCTTCGGTTCAGACGCTTCGGCCGAACTAGCTTTAATGCTCTTCTGTTTAAAAAATACTCCAGACTTTACCTTAGCCTCCTTAACCGGAGCGACGGACTCTTCTTTAATCGGTTCAGCTTCTTCTTCTAATAAAGCTGGCTCTTCCATCTCTTCCGCTACAGCAGTCTCAACCGAGGCCGAGCGAGAAAACAGCTGATTGGCTCGAGAAAAAAATTTAGCGAAGATACTCTCTGCCCCAATGATGCGGGAAAGCGGAGTGTTAAATATTAAAACCAGGGAAACAAAGAAAAGGGCGATCAGGACAATCAAGCCGCCCCAAAAACCTAAAATATTCTGGAAAAAAAGAGACAGGTAATAGCCAACATAACCGCCACCCAAACCGGAAGCGATAACTTCCCGTTGGCGCTCCCAGCTAAAGAAAAAATGGAACAAGCTCTGATATGATATAAAGAGGCAGGCTAAGCCCAAATAGTTAAAAAAATTAATCTGATATTTCTTGCCTTGATACAAGAACCAACCCCAAGCCAGAAGGAAAAGAGGCCAGGCCCATTTACCCCAACCGAAAGCTAGGGTTAATTTAGAAGATAAAAACAAACCAAAGCGGCCAGACAGGTCAAATAAGCCCAAAAGGCTGACCAAGCCCAGAACCACGATAACCGTAATAACAATACTGCGCTGCGCCCGACTATCCAATTTGACAGCCGGCAAAGCGATCTTATCCAAAGGATCTTGATTCTTTTTCTTATTTTTTCCCATAAAAGCAGAGTTTTTTATTACTTCTTCCATTTTATCACCTTTCGGTACAATTTCAAATATTCTTTAACTGGATTGTCCCAAGAAAAATTCAGACGAATTCCGGCACGCTGCTTGAGACGATAAAGCTCCGGCCGACTTTTCTTGTCAGCTAACGCGCGTAAAACCAAACGGCTCCAAGCGGCCGGAGAATATTCCTTGAAAGCATAACCCACGCGGCTATCAACCGTGTCTTTCAAACCGCCGGTTGATCGAACGAGCGGCACTGAACCATAGCGCATGGCGATCATTTGAGTCAAGCCGCAAGGTTCAAAACGGGAAGGCATCAGAAAAAAATCACTGGCGGCATAAAGCTTTTGAGCCAAGGCCAAATCTAGCCGGCAAACAACCTTGACCTGGGATGGATATTTTCTTGCCAGAGCCTGTAATATTTTTTCATATTCAGCATCGCCTTCTCCCAAAAAAACAAACTGAGCGCCAAAGCGGCTGATAGCAACCTCAAATAGCTCCGGTGAAAATAAATCCACCCCCTTCTGCCAGCGGAAACGGGCAATAAAAGCCAGTAGGGGATGGCTAGCGCCCCCGTCTAGACCTAATTCTTTTTGCAAGGCAAGTTTATTTTTCTCTTTTCGCCGCAAAGTATCCGGGCCGTATTTATACTTAATATATTTATCAGTTCGCGGATTGAATAATTTGACATCCAGGCCATTTAAAATTCCACTCAGAACTCTCCGGCGGCGCCACAAAATACTTTCTAAGCCGGCGCCATATTCCTTAGTTAAAATTTCCCGCGCATAAGTCGGGCTGACGGTATTGATATAATCGGCTCCAACCAGCCCCTCAACCATCGGATTAATCTTGGTTTTTTTATCATAACCTTTGTTCGGCAAGCTATGGACCGTATAAAGAATTTTAACCCGATCAAAGATGGCGGGGTAGGTTTTTTTAAATTCGGGTAAGAAATGGACTGCCAAAGCCGCATGCCAATCATGAATATGAATAATGTCGGGAATAAAGTCTATACTAGGCAACAAAGCCAAAGCGGCTCGCGTCCACAAAGAAAACCGGTCAAAATCATTAGTCCGGGTATAGACTGAACGGCCAGAAAACAAGGCATGTTTTATTAAATAAACCGGAATCTTAGTCCCAGGCAAAAAAGTCAAATAAACATTTACCTTGGTAAAGCCTGAACCATCCGGCACAGCCAAACCGCGCAATAATAATTTAGCTTTAGTCTTGATAAAGCCGTAATAAGGTAAAACCAAGCGAATATCAACCCCTGAACGAGCCAAGGCCGGCGGCAAAGCTCCGGCGACATCTCCTAGCCCGCCAGTCTTAGCCAGCGGTGCTAATTCCGCGCTCAACCAAAAAATTTTTATTTTCTTGTCAGCCATACTCCTAAAAATTAAATGCCACAATAAGATTATTGTGGCATCTTTTTTCAATTAAAATAAAAATTACTGATAATAATGATAATTTCCTGTAGTTGCCGGCAATAACATCTTTAAGAAAACGAAACGGGTTAAGGCCCAAGCCATCAAGACGATTGCGGTGCCGATGGCGGCATTACCCATTCTCTTTTTAGATTTTTCAATCTGCTCTTCATTGCCGCCAGCCGTCATCCATTGAAAGCCGCTGACGATAAACAAAACTAAAAAGATAACGCCCAAGAGCTGGATGGAATAATTTATCAGCCGAGCGATAATAACCTTGATATTAGTGGGTTGCCCGGAGTTTTCACCATATTGGCTGCCGACTTCAGTCATGCCGATTTGGCTATCCCAAGTACTACTGTTAGGGCTAGCTTCTTGCGCTAAGCCGACGCCAGCGCTTAAAAAGAAGAAAAAACTCAGAATCAAAGCAGATAATAAATGCTTTTTAGTGATTTTCATATCTTTGTTATATTATGTTATAATCAAATTGCTATCTATATTATAGCGGATAATCAACAAAATCACAAACCAGCCCTTATGAGTTTAACCCAAAAAGTCGCCTACAACACTTTTATCCAAATATTTGGCAAAATAATCTCCACTATTTTAGGTCTTTTGGCTTTGGCTATCATGACCCGCTATTTGGGCGCTGCCGGCTTCGGCGAATATACCACTATATTTACTTTTATCTCTTTCTTCGCCATCATGGCCGACTTGGGGCTGACCTTAGTAACCGTCCAAATGATCAGCGATCCGAAAGCCGATGAAAATAAAACCCTGAACAACCTACTTTCTCTCCGCCTGCTCTCAGCCTTGATATTCCTAGGGTTGGGCCCGATCTTAGTCCTCTTCTTCCCTTATGGCGGCAACATTAAGTTAGGCGTCTTGATAACGGCAATATCCTTTTTGTTTGTCGCTCTTAACCAGATAATGACCGGGCTCTTTCAGAAAAAACTAACCATGAACAAATCAGTCTGGGCCGAAATTATCAGCCGCATCATCTTGCTCATCGGCTTCGGCCTGGCGGCTTATTGGCGTCTCGGCTTGATGGCTATGCTCTGGGTCAACGTCTTGGCTAGCGCCCTGAGTTTTGGCTTGCAATTCCTGGCTTCGCGCAAAATAGTTTCCTTAAAGCTGTCCTATGACCGGAAAATCTGGCTTGAAATTATCCGCCGCTCCTGGCCGTTAGCTATCACCATCGCTTTTAACCTGATTTATCTGAAAGCCGATACCCTGATATTGTCGCTAATAAAAAGCTCAACCGATGTCGGACTCTACGGTTCGGTCTATAAAATTATAGACGTGCTGGTAACCGTCCCCTTTATGTTCGCCGGCGTTATCCTGCCGATATTGACGGCTGATTGGATTAATAAAAATCAAGAGCGCTTCCAAAAAGTATTCCAACGCTCCTTTGATTTTATGATGCTAATCGCTATTCCTCTGATTGCCGGCGCCCAATTCGTTTCCCGCGAACTGATGATGCTGGTGGCCGGAGCGGAATTTGCCGCCGCCGGTCAGATCCTCCAAATTTTAATAGTGGCCGCCGCCTTAATATTCATTAGCTGTATTTTTTCCCATGTGATAATCGCCGTCAACCAACAGAAGAAGATTATTGGAGCTTATGTCTTTACCAGTATTACCGCCTTGGCTGGCTATCTGATATTAATCCCCCGCTTTTCTTATTTCGGCGCCGCCGCTATTACCATTTACAGCGAATTAGCCATATTGCTTTTTGCCGCCTATTACGCTAAGAAGTATGCAGCTATCAAAATCAATTGGAATCTAAGCCGCAAAGCCATTATCGCCACTTTAGTCATGAGCGCCTTTTTGTATCTCATCAACCCGCCCTTCTATTCCCACACTATCGGCCTGCTGCTAACTATTGCCGGCGCCACTGTAATCTATGGCCTGGCGCTCCTAGCGCTAAAAGCGATCAGCAAAGACGATCTGAAACTCTTGCGCCCCCGACCCGGCAACCCCGGAGCGCCAATTCTAGAAAATAAATAAATTACTATGGAAAAAGATATTATAATTATATCCGATCAGCCCGACTATCTGGTAATCAACAAGCCAGCCGGACTTTTAGTCCATGGCGCCAGCCATATTAAAGAAAAAACTTTGGTTGATTGGCTTTTGGAAAAATACCCGGCCATCAGCCAAATCGGTGAAGATCTGGAACGCCCGGGTATCATGCATCGCCTTGATAAAGATGTCAGCGGTCTGATGGTTATTGCTAAATCGCAAGCGGCCTATGATAGTCTCAAGGAACAATTCAAAACCAGAACTGTCAATAAAGAATACACTGCTCTGGTTTATGGCAAGATACTGAAAGACGAAGATGAGATTAATTTCCCCATCAAACGCTCTACCCAGGGATTTAAGATGGCCGCGGTGCCAAAAAGCTTTTTAGAAAAGAATCCCGACGCTAATGTCCGCAATGCCATTACCAGACTGGAAGTAATTAAGCGCTTTATCAACTTCACTCTTCTTAAGCTGACCATTAAAACTGGCCGCACCCATCAAATCCGGGTCCACCTTTTCGCCTATGGCTATCCGATTGTCGGCGACAACCTTTATGTCAACAAGCAAAGTAAATTAAAAAACAAGAAATACAACCTCGGCCGCGTTTTTCTGGTTTCTACCCACCTAGAATTCAATGATTTATCCGGGGAACGCCAAAGCTTTTCTGTCGGTTTGCCGGAAAATTTGCAAGAATTTCTAGTCCAAGTCAAGTAGGTTGAATAGTCTTTTATTCTTTGCTATAATTAACTGACATTAATACAATAATAAAATAAGATTGCGCCGAGGCTAGCGCTAGTTAGCTCGGTGGCGATCCATAATCCTATGCGCAAGAACGCACTATTACTAGCGTTAGTTGTAGCCCTGACCATCACCCTTGCTGGTTGCAGCTCCAATCTCAACGCGGCTTTTCAGAAGTCAAAGAAGTTGACTCCGGAAGAAGCCAAGACCCAAATCGAAGCCTACATCAATGATAATTTGATGGCTGAAGGCAGCAAAGCTAAAATCACCCAGGTGACTGAAGAAAATGGCCTTTACAAGATGTCTGTGGACATCGGTGGTGGTCAGATCATTGATTCCTATGTTACCAAGGATGGCAGTAAATTTTTCCCGCAAGCTTTAGAAATCAAGCCAGCTGCCGAAGCTAACACCGAAAGCGAAACTACTCCGAGCGCTACCACCTCTGTCGCTCCAAAAAATGCTAAGCCGGTAGTAGAATTATTCGTTATGAGCCATTGCCCTTACGGCACCCAGATTGAAAAAGGTATTTTGCCGGTAGTCGAGGCTTTGGGCAATAAAATTGATTTCCAATTAAAATTCTGTGACTACGCGATGCATGGTGAGAAAGAATTAAAAGAGCAATTGAACCAGTATTGTATCAACAAAGAACAGAATTCCAAGCTATTATCCTATCTGAAATGCTTCTTGGTTGCCGGCGATGGCGCCGCTTGCTTGAAAACGGCTAAAATTGATACCGCCAAGATGAACGCTTGCGTCACTAAAGCCGACAAAGAATTCAAAGTTACCGAAAATTACAACAACAAGACCGACTGGAAAGGCAGTTACCCTGGCTTTGCCATCTTCCAGGCCGACAATACTAAGTATAACGTCGGCGGCTCTCCGACCTTGATTATCAACGGCGCTGAGATCCAGAGCGAACGCGATTCCCAGAGTTTGATGAATTCTATCTGCGGCGCTTTTGAAAACGCTCCGGAAGAATGCTCTAAAAAGATGGACACCGCCTCTCCGGCCGCTGGCTTTGGCACTGGCACTCAAGCCAATGCTTCTGCCACCGCTGATTGTGCTACCAATTAATTTGAAGCTACAATATATATAAAAAAACGATCCACCAGGATCGTTTTTTTATATACTGAAAATAGACACGAAGCATTAATTCCTCAAGCAACGGACCGACAAACCATTTGGCCGAACATCACTGCTACGATTGACCCCCGACACCCCAGCGCTCAAATAACGATTTAAAGAAACGAGAGACATCGATGAAAAATTATCGGCCAGCCAAAAAAAAGTATTAGCATTAATAGTATAGAATAATCCATCAACGCTCCGATAGCCGGTAGGCAAGGCTGTAAAACCGGAAGAATTATTAGAAGAGTCTCCCCACACATCTGTCTTTAATTTAAACCCGGCGCTCTGACAACCTTCGCCGCTGCGGCTGGCGTCGCAATTATTAACCGGATCGTCAGAAAGAAAATATTCTAAAGCATACCAATCAGCATCAGAGGGGACGTGCCAACCGGAAGGACAAATTCCTTGTATTTTAGTGCTGGCCGGATCAGGATAATTACAATCCACATAGTCAGGGGAAGTGCAAGTAGTTCCATCGCAGGTATACTGAGTATTGTTACAATAGTAAGGTAGGCCCATAGTTTCGGACCAATCATAAAAACCGCCATATACTAAACAGTTGTTTTCATCATTTTCATAACAATATTTTTGGATACCAGCCGTCCCCTGGCATGACCACCACCCCCAACCAGATCCAGAAGTCTCAAAGCAGTCATCATTTGTGCCATTAATACCATCATAGCCATTAATAGTATTGCCGCTACCAATATAAGTACCTATGTTTAAATTTTCCTTAAACCAAACCTGGGATCCAATCGTAATTGTATTGTATATATCGCCGCCATAGGTGCACTGACTCCCTCCTGGAGTGCTAAGAGAGCAAGGAGCTATTCCGCTGTCACCACAATCTACATCCACAATTCCCGCCGGAGTCAGACACTTTGGTCCGGCGGTCAGGGTTCCGGTGGTGTTGCCGAGGCAGAATGAAATAGTATAGGAATTGCCATTCTCGGTTTGTTGATAATAGACAGTATTCTGGCCAGGAGTACAGCTGCCATCAGCTGGAGTCGGAGCAGATGGGATGATCTGCATGTAAGTAGAGGTGCCGTAGGTAGAGGTAGAAAAAATAGAGCCTAAAGCAAATTCTTCTGCTGTCGGGTAGCGGTTATTATCGTTAAAGAATAGCTCCAAAGCTGTCTGGACTTGTTTCATATCCCCCGCTCTTTTAGCATCACGGGATTTAGCCCGGGCATTTTGGAGGGCGATAATAGAAATGGTAGCTATAACGCCGATGATAGCAATTACGACCAATAATTCGATTAGAGTAAAAGCGCGTTTTTTAGTCATAAATTAGATTAAAATTATAACTAATGATAATTATAACAAAAAAAATTACCAAATGGAACAAAAAAATAAAAACAGGGAGTAATTTTCCCTGTTTTTAATAAAACTTTATCTTTTCTGCTGTAAATGTTTGAAAATTGCTCCCGCCGCTATCGCTCCTTCGGCGCAAGCAGTAACGACCTGGCGCAAACCGTTGGAACCATTGGTGATATCGCCGGCAGCCCAGATACCCGGCTGGCTAGTTGAATGATCCGGTTGGACAATTAGATAACCGCTAGCTTCAGCTTTAAGCTCTAAATTTCCCAACCAGGCAGTGTCAGGCGCTGAACCAATCTCAACAAACAAGCCATCAACCGCTAAAATATCATTGCCATTATATGGCTGGCTTAATTTTATGGTCTCTAATTTATTATCTCCCGCCAAACCGACTACACTGGTATTAGCTATAACTTCGATCTTAGGATTATTTTTAACCTGGTCCATCCAGACGACCTCTCCCATTAACTCAGAGCCACGGGCCACGATATAAACCTTATTAGCGACTTCGGCCAGATAGAGGGCGGCGGTCATGGCGGAATTACCCGCACCAATAACAGCTGCTGTCTTATCTTTATAGAACATCGCATCGCAAGTGGCGCAATATGACAAGCCGTGGCCGACGAAACGGCTCTCTTCCGGCAATCCCAAATGACGGTGGACTGTGCCGGCGGCCAGTAATATGGTTGGAGCGGAAAATTCTTTATTGCTAACAGTTTTAACCCTAAAACCATCCGAAGCCTTCTCAACGCTGGTCGCTTTGTCCATAACAAACTCTGTCCCAAAACTATCAACGTGGGCCTTCATCTTCATAGTCAAATCAAAGCCGCTAATTTCAATTTCCGAGGGAAAATTACAAATCTTGTGCGCTTCCGACATTAACCCGCCCGGTAACTCTCCCACGATGATATGATTAATCTTGTAACGGGAAGCGTAAATTGAAGCAGTCAAAGCGGCCGGACCGGCACCGATAATAATTAAATCGTAATTCATAGGATTATAGATTAGCTTAAATGACCGCGATATTTTTCCGCCGCCAAAATTCTGTTCAAAGCGATAATGTAAGCGGCGCTGCGCAAATCAATCTGATCCGGTTTTTCTTGCTGCTTGGCATAAACCGCTTCCCAAGAGCCCTTCATCTTTTTATACAATAAATCGGTTAGATAAGCATCATCCAAGATATTACCGGTGCGATTCTGACACCACTCGAAGTAGCTGACAATGACGCCACCGGAATTAGCCAAGATATCAGGCACTACCATAATTTTTTTGGAGAATAAAATCTTATCAGCCGCATAATCTATCGGACCATTAGCCAGCTCAACGATACAACGTGCCTGGACCTTGTCGGCGTTAGCAGCAGTTATCTGGTTTTCTAGAGCCGCTAAAATCAAAATATCAACTGGCAATTCTAATAATTCCTGGTTGCTGATTTTTTGACCGGAAGCATAATCTCCCACCGGAATGCCCTGCTCTTTGCTTTCTACCAGCTTAGCGACATCTAATCCTTCCGGATTATAAATACCGCCCTGGCTGTCGCTAGCGGCGACCACCGAAAAGCCATCAGCGGCCAACATGCGAGTGATATGGAGACCGGCGTTGCCAAAACCTTGGATAGCCACTTTCAATCCCTTGTCTGCGCCCAAAATTCGCTGGGCCATTTCTTTAATAACAATATAACCGCCGCGGGCCGTAGCATCACCGCGCAGAGCGGATCCGCCTAATTCTAAAGGTTTGCCCGTAATCATTCCCGGCTCATGGCGGCCTTTTATTTTCTCAAATTCATCCAACATCCAAGACATGATTTGGCCGTTAGTATAAACATCCGGAGCGGGGATATCAATGTCCTGCCCTAAAACCTCATGAAATGCTCCGACATATTTCCGGCTGATCTTTTCTATGGTCGCCTTGTCAGTAGTCTTGGGGTCGAATTTGACTCCACCCTTGCCACCACCATAAGGCAGGCCGGCTAAAGAATTTTTGACTGCCATCCAAAAAGACAAAGACTTCACTTCGTCCTCGCAAACGTCAGGATGAAACCGGATGCCGCCTTTACCCGGACCGCAAGCATCGTTAAAGACGATACGCCAGGCCGGATAGGTTTTTCCGTCTACCTCCAACTCAGCCGTAGCCATGCGTTTCGGGGCAGATAACAAAGCGACAGCTTCGTCGCTCAAGCCTTCAATCGCTTGAATATCTTTCAAGCGGGACAAAATATTATCAAATGTTGCCATATTATTATTTATTTAAGAAAGCGCTAATATCCGCTTTCAAGCTGTTCTTGTCGCGCAAACCGATAAACTCAGCTATCACTTGGCCGTCTTTGAATAATTTTATATTCGGGATACTCTGAATATCATACTGTACCGCCAGGTCCTGATTGGCTGCTTCCTCGGTATTAACCTTGGCCACTTTGATCTGGCCGGCCATGTCAACGGCTAGCTCGTCTAAAATCGGGGCCATCATGCGGCAAGGACCGCACCAAGGAGCCCAAAAATCAACTAGAACCGGCACGGTTGATTTGATAACTTCAGCATCAAAGCTATCTTTGTTTAATTCTAATGCTTGAGACATAATTTTTTATTTAATTAATTATTAGCTTAAATTATTTTTTAGCAATCTCTGAAAAAATCCGCTTCAATTGTTCCCGCTCCAAAGAACCGGTATGGTTCAGGCAGCTGTCAAATTCACTGGCCATATATTTTTCCATCAGAGAAGACACTGCCGACTTGACCGCCTTGAATTGGGTGATTATCTTAAAACAATCAGGCTGAGGCTCGGCCACCATCTTATTAATTCCTTGCAACTGCCCGATGATATTATTAATTCTCTGCTCGATTGTTTTATCCATATAAACCCATTATACTATACACCCCCAGGGGGTGTCAAGAGAAACAAAAACTAGGCTAATCCAGCCTAGTTTTTATAGTTTTATATATAAAGATATGTTACGGTCAACGCCGGGAAAAATTATTCCGTATTACCCTGGGAATCAGTCTTCACAAAATAATAATCATAGCCGTTGGCGCTAGTTTCCCCTGCGAAAACATAGCCGCCGTCTGAAGTCTTGGCAACACCATAGAGATATTCATCTTCTCCGGCAATGCCAAAAGTCTTATGCCATTGCTCAACCCCAGCACCATCAACCTTAACCATATAAACATCATAATTATTGCCGGCGCCATCAATATCGTTAGAGCCAACCAAGAGGTATCCGCCGTCATTGGCGCGGGTGAAAGAATATAAAATATCATACCAATCAGGATCACCATAATAATTTTCCCAGATAATATTGCCGACTGAATCGATGTTAGCCAGATATAACGCGTCATTTGCCTGGGCCGCCAACATATAAGTGCCATCAGCTTTTTGTAGCAATGATTTACCTTCTTTGAAGTTAGTATAAGTCTGACTCCAGCCGCTAGGGGCAATATCGCCGTTAGCATCTAGTTTTAATAAATAGCCGCCCAAAGCGTTGCTGGCCTTGCCAGTCAATAAATAGCCGCCATCAGCAGTCTGAATAATATCACGAACCCGGTGGTAATCACCACCGATATCATGTGTCTTGTGCCATTGTTCCGACCCGCTAGCATCAGTTTTTATAATAAAAATATCTTCTGGATAACCGGTTGTTCCAGCCATAATATAACCACCGTCGCTAGTCTGACGCACGGCATAAACTCGCTGTGTCAAAGAATAAACATAGGTCTTGGGCCAGCCAGCGACAACGTTTCCGGCCGAGTCAGTCTTCACCAGATAAAAATCATTAGCCGATACTCCACCCAAAATGTAGCCGCCGTCAGAAGTTTTTTCTACCGGATGACCAGCATACATTATTTGAGTGCCAGAATCGCCATAATTATGTTCCCAGATGACAGTTCCGGCGCTATCCACCTTAGCCAAATAAAAATCATAGCTATTGCTGCCATTCATGCCGCCAACAACATAGTTACCATCGCCCGCCTCTAGCGGGGTGAAAAGATATTGTTCTCCCGGGTCACCCCAATTAATCGCTAATTTGCCAGAACAAGTTTGATTAGTAAAACCGGAAGGGCTTAAGCAGATTGGACCATTATTTAAATCGCCCACTTTCCCGCCCAAACAGGTTGAGATAGTGTAAGACACACCTTCGTCTATTACGGAATAAATATAAGCATTATCATTGTTGCTGCAAGTATTGTCAGCTGGCGTGGGAGAGGCCGGCTTGATATACATATAAGTTGAAGTCGACCCGGACGAAGTGGAAAAAATGCCATTATCAATACTCAAAGGATACGCCCCCTTGTCATTGAAATACATCTCTAAAGCAGTCTGCATTTGCTTCAAGTCGCCCAACCTTTTAGCATCGCGCGATTTAGCCCGCGCGTTAGACAGCGCAATAATAGAAACGGTCGCCAAGACGCCGATGATGGCGATAACTACTAAAAGCTCAATTAAAGTAAACCCTCGCTTAAATTTAGCCATAATTAGCAAAATTAAGTATAATATATTATAATGATATTATATCTATTTAACCTTAAAATTACAATTATATGGACATCAAAGACTTAGTCAAAAACGCCAAAACTATGACCAGCGACCAGCTGGAAAACAAGCTAGACCAATTAGTCCGATCTAACTCTCGTTTTTCCAACCTGGACGAAAAGAATAAAGACATTGTTTTGAAGCTGATTAAAGAATACAAAAGCGACATCCGGAGCGGTATCAGTATCACTTCGAGCAAAATCCAGCGTGATACCCACCCTTTATATGAAAAAAGGATCAGCTTAGGGCTGACCCAGAAAGATATTGATGATATCCGCGATATTTTAGGCGCTCTCCGTTCTTAGTTGACAAATGATAAAAATGATTATAATATATTAATGTTTAGGGCATAAGCCTGGGGTTAACTTAGGATGGCGGCGCTTTCAGATTCAGAGCTTTAAATTACTTTTTCCAGACAATTAGTTTTTGCCGCCATTCTTTTTTCTCGTCCTTTCTTAAGAGCGTTGTGTATCAACTTTTTTCATGGTAGGTTTTAAGTCCATTCCCCGAAGGGATCCACAAGATCCCTTCTTTTATTACCCTAATCTATTTTGTCAGCACCAAATAATAATTAAACTTGTCTCGCGCCACTCGCTCTATTTTCAGGCCAGCGCTAATACTAATGTCCTTCAACTCTCTCAGAGTAAAAGCATGGTAATAACGTTCGCTCACATTAGCGCCCTGGGTATCGTGCCAAAAAAACAAGATATCGCCCCAATCTAATCTATATTTTGAAAATAAATGGCGGCAATAAGATAGGAAGATTAAAAGCAGATATTTTTTCTGACGGCGCAAATTCCAGACACTCAAAATAATCTTCCCATGCGGCGCTAGCTTAGCTGCCATCTGCTTCAAGGCCGCCAAGCGCAGATTTTCTCCGGGCAAATGATGCAGGGCGGCAATATTAAAAACGTAATCAAAACCTGTTTCTGATAAACTATCCAAGGCCAGCATATCGCCTGTTTGGAATTTATGTTCTGGATAATTTTTCCGCGCCAGCGCTATCAAGCCGGCACTGCTATCTACCCCCAAATATTCAATCTTTTTCCCAACCCAAGACTCTAACAAGCGGCCGGTACCGCAACCGACATCTAAGACCTTCTCTCCCGGCCTTACCCTCTGAGCCAGTTCTACTAATGCCGGCCAAAGCGGCTTTTTTCGGGTCACAGCAAAGTCAGCCGCTATCGTTTCATAGTTGCTCCGGACAATTTCCAATAATTTTTTTTCGGTCGCCTGATTCATATAATTAATATTCCCCCAAATAACTCTTAGTCTCTACCGTCGGGCCTTTTTTTAAGCAAACATCGCATTTGCCGCATTTAGCGGCCCCCTCATCGCCAAAATAATCCAGGATATATTGCTGGCGGCACTGAGAATGATAGACATAGGATTCCATTTCATCCAACTTTTCATAAGCGCGGCGCTCCTTTTCTTTAAGGGCGGAAAAGTCTATCTCTAAATCGGCCGGATGGATTGATTTCAACACCTTGATTTCAGTTCCTCTGAAAGGCGGCCGGTACTCTAACAAACCCTGCTCTTCCAACTTCTTGATGGTCCGGAGTAAAGCCTCGCGCTTGACGTTCATCATCAAGGCGGCATCTTCCAAGCTAACTTCCCAACCAGTCCTAAGCTCAGCCGCAAACTTGGCCGTCAATTTTTCCACTACTTCGACTTGGGTTTTGGCTCTCTTGCCCACTCCGGCTAGCAGCTTATCCACGTCAACTAAAGCCTGGAGCCAGGCATTAGTAGTTTTTTCGTTGGGGCGGGAAATATAACCTTCTCTTTCCAATATCTTCAAAGACGTGCCAATGGCCATTTCCGGTATCGGCTCAGATAATTTCTTAGCCAAGTCGGAATAAGTGATTAGGATTGATTTACCCTCTTCTTCGTTATGCCGGCGGCGCAAAAAATCGTATATTTCTAAAATAATATGAGACCCGGGATTGTCGCCTTTAATGAAAAACTCGCGCAAATAGCGATCCTTAGGAGAGTATAATAATAGACAGAAACTATCTAAACCATCGCGGCCGGCGCGGCCGGCCTCTTGATAGTAAGCTTCAATAGTCCCGGGCATGTCATGATGGATAACAAAACGGATATCCTTCTTGTTGATGCCCAAACCAAAAGCATTAGTGGCCACCACCACTTGAGCGGCGCCGCTCATAAAATTATTTTGGACCCATTCCCGACTCTCAGCATCCATGCCGGCATGATAGACAACGGCTTTGACGTCATAGCTTGTCAAAATTTCCACCAATTCATCCGCCTTGTTCCTGGTGCCGACATAAACGATGCCTGACTGGCCCGGGACGCTCCTGACCACATCGACGATCATATCAATTTTGCCATGGTCATTAGCTGAAACTACCCCTAGCTGCAAATTAGGCCGGGCAAAACCGGTAACGATCATAGTTGGATCCGGCAAAGCTAATTGCTTGACGATATCGCGCCGCACCTCCGGCGTCGCCGTAGCCGTCAAAGCTACGACCGGGGGTTGTCCAACCAGATTAATGGCTTGGCGCAGTTTCAGATAGCTCGGACGGAAATCATGACCCCATTGGCTGATACAATGAGCCTCATCAATCGCGAACAAAGATACTTTTATCGCCTTTAAACTATCAACAAAGACTTGATTATAGAAACGTTCTGGCGCAATATAGACAATCTTGTATTCTCCGGCTTTTATTTGGTTTAACCTAGCTTCCGTGTCTTGCGGCGACAAGGAGGAATTGATAAAAGTCGCCGGAATTCCGACCGCCAAAAGAGAATCCACCTGATCCTTCATCAGGGAAATAAGAGGCGAAATAACAATCGCTACGCCTTCCAAAACCAGGGCCGTCAATTGGAAAATCAAAGATTTGCCGCCTCCGGTCGGCATCACCACCAAAGTATCCTTACCGGCCAAGATCGAATCAATCGCTTCTTCTTGGCCCGGCCGGAAGCTGGAATAACCAAAATGAATTTGGAGTAATTGAGTTAATTCCTGTTTCTTATCCATAAATATTCTTGACAAAATTAATAAAAGAATTCATATTGAAACCAATGTCCATTTTAACAATAAAACTATGAGCACCCCGAACCCCAAACCCCGAAAGAGAGCCAAAAGAAAAAAAGAGCTAAGCTCAACAACATCCCCGATCTATCAGAATCAATTTGTCGGACCGCGTGACACGCCAGTTTCTAGTGATTCGCCCCGCTATGTACCGCGAAGCCCTCATGGCTGTTAAAAAAGAAAGAAGAAGGAAACCAATTGGTTTCCTTTTTTATTTTCCCAAAGCTTTTTTCTTCTTGTATATTTCCAGAACATTCCGGAACAGAAGCGCGATGGTCATTGGCCCGATGCCTCCGGGCACCGGCGTAATATAGCCGGCTTTGTCTTTGACGTCCTCAAAATCAACATCGCCTAAAACCTTGTCGCCCACCTGGGTAATACCGACATCAATAACTACCGCCTCCGGTTTAATTAAATCTGATTTGATAAATTTCGGCAAACCCAAAGCGCTGATCAAGACATCGGCCTCCGTAGAAACCGCCTTAATATCTTCATATTTCTTCTGGCTAGCAGTTTCATCTAAACTATCAAAATTACCCACTGGGACGATAGAAACTATCGCCCCCTTAGATGACAAGAGCTTTTGCAGGGATTGGCCGAAAACTTCTGAGTTATACAAAACGCAAACCTTCTTGCCGGCCAAATCTAATTTGATATCATCAGCTATTTTCAAAATTGCCGCTAGCACCGGAGACATAATATGGCTAGGATGCTGCGGGTGGAAGCCGTCAGCATCTTTCTCCGGATTGATGGCGGCGATAATCTTGTCAGTATTGAAAGTTTTGTCTAAGGGCAATTGAACTAAGATACCATCGATCAGCTCGTCAGCATTAAGAAAATCAATGACGCCTAATAATTCATTTTCCGAAACGCAATCTTCCAGACGGTATAAATGAGTATCAATTCCCACCTTCTTGGCCTCCTTCTCTTTGAGCGTCACATAAAGCTTAGAGTCGGGACGATTGTTAGCCAGGATGATAGCTAAATTAGGCCGGGCGCCATTAAGAGAAAAAATCTCTTGGGCGATACCGTCCTTGATAGTCTCAGCGATTTTTTTGCCGTCAATTATCTTCATAATTATCGAGGGAGAGGAAATCGAGAACAGAGAGCACTCACTTCCGCTTTTAAAGTGTTTAAATAATTTTCATCGGTCCGATTTTTTATGGCTCGGTCAATCAGGTTAGCGATAGTTTTGACCTCAGCTTCTTTCATGCCCCGAGTAGTCAAAGCCGGAGTGCCCAAACGTAAGCCAGAGGGATTTAACGGCGGGTTAGGGTCGTTCGGGACAGTAGAACGAGAGACGGAAATACCGGCTTTTTCCAAAGCCTTTTCCGCTTCTTTCCCTGCTACGCCCAAGGGACTCAAATCAACCACTAGTAAATGATTGTCGGTGCCGCCAGACACTATCTTGTAACCCAAAGTAATCAATTCCGCAGCCAAAGTCTGGGCATTAGCTATCACCTGTTTCGCATAAATCTTGAATTCCGGCTTTAAAGCCTCGCCGAAAGCCACCGCCTTGGCGGCAGTAATATGATCATGCGGACCGCCCTGCATGCCAGGGAAAACAGCCCGGTCAACCTGCTTGGCATATTGCTCTTGGCACATAATCATCGCACCGCGCGGTCCGCGCAGAGTCTTGTGCGTAGTGGTAGAAACGACGTCAAAAAGCGGCACGGGATTAGCTAATTCGCCCGCAGCAATCAAACCGGCAATATGAGCGATATCAGCGAAAGTATAGGCGCCAACCTCAGCCGCAATCGCCTTGAACTTGGCCCAATCAACTTCGCGGCTATAGGCGCTGAAACCAGCAACGATCATCTTTGGTTTTTCTTGTTTGGCTAAACGATATACTTCGTCCATATCAATCAGGCCGGCATCGTTTAAGCCATATTGGATAAAATTATACAAGCGGCCGGAAAAATTAACATTATGGCCATGGGACAAATGGCCGCCATGGTCTAAACGCAAACCTAAAACCTTGTCGCCCGGTTCTAGGAAGGCCATATAGACCGCGGCATTGGCCGGAGAACCGGAAAGCGGTTGGACATTAACATGCGGCGCCGAAAATAATTCCTTGGCTCTCTCAATCGCTAAAGTTTCCATTTCATCCACAATCTCATTACCGCCATAATAGCGCTTGCCGCTATAGCCCTCGCTGTATTTGTTGGTCAAGACCGTGGCCATGGCCTCTAAGACTGCCGGGGAAACATAATTCTCGGAAGCGATTAACTCCAATTCATCTTCTTGGCGCTTGGCTTCGCGCTCAACTATTTCCCAGACGGCTGGGTCTTGTTTGGCTAAAAAATTATAAGTAGGCATATATAGATATAATAGGGCAGATAGGGGCTTTTGTCAAAAAGGGCTAAAACTACCAAAAACCCTTGTTTTTGCCAATTTTTATCCAATACTATTGACATAAAATAGAAAAAATGTTATAATATAGTTGTTAAAATAAAGGTTCGTTGACAAGCTTCATGACTCTTTTACTTCTCAGTTAAGCGCCTAAAACTAGACATTTAACTGAGAAGTAAAAAATAATATTAACCAGAAAAAACCATAAAGTCATGAAAACCACAATAAAGATCATGTTGACGGTTTTGGCAGTTGCCATTACCTTCGTTGCCAATGCCCAGAGTAATGCTGGCGGCACCCTTATTCCTACCACTTCAGTTTATGTCGGTGACAAAACATTAGCCGACTATCAGAATGAATTAAATGTTCTGGATGCTGAAATAGCTAAGTTGGAAGCCAAGAGGGACGCCGAACTGGAATCCCTGGCCGAAGCTTACAAAGACAATCTGCCGGTTAAAGGCAAAGAAAGCAAACTGAGAGTCAAAAAATCAAAAGGGAACCTCTCTACTTATGAAGCTTCCCTGTTGAAACTGACTGACTCTACCAGCGCTATCAACCCGGCCACTAACAATTCCGATGCCTACACCACAGAAAAGGCCAACTATGATGCCGCTTATGAAGCTGCCAAAGGCAAAATTAATGCCAAGTATGACGCTTTAATCGCTAAGATTGAAGCAAATCGCGAAATTGTTTTGTCCAACATGGTAAACAGTTCCAGCGTCAATTACGTAGCTTCAACCACCAGTGCTGACAAAGCCGGTAATCTTTACATCAAAGTAAAAGCCGGTGATAACTTAGGCAATACTGGCACAGGCACTGTAAGCACTGGAAACACCGGAAGCGATATTAACAACGGCGGCGGCGTAGCGATGTTGGTAATCCACAACACTTCAAACTACACCATCACTGTTAACAGCGCCCCCTTTACTGGAACTACCTTAGCTCCGGGACAGGTCAGCGTCGTTCCCCAGCCGGTAGCTGTTGGACTTTATACTCTGGTTTACACCAAGTACTATAACAACAGCAGCCCCTCTATCACAAAATATATTGGGATTACCCAGGATGGTGGAGCTCACATCAACATTCCGTAACGAATCTTTAAACAAACAAAAAGGCGTCTATGAAAATAGACGCCTTCTTTTTTTATCAAAAAATGATTAATTACCTTGAGATGGGGTGCCACCGCCAGCGCCGCCGGTAGCGAAAGGCAGATTATTGAAGACAAAAGCGGTAATAGCATAAGCGGCCAGAACAATGACTAGGCCGATAACGGCGGTCTTGATGCGAGCCTGAGCTTTTGTGACCTGGTCTTCATTGCCGCCAGCTGTCATCCATTGATAACCGCCTAAGACAAGAAGGACCAGAAAGACAATACCTAATAAACCCAAAATCACGCCGATAACGGTGGAGATGACATTTTCAATATTATTGCTGGAATCAAATCCGGCGTTAGCATTCAAAGCATCAGTTTGCTCCATGATACTGGAAGAAGCGCGCAAGAATCCGGCCGAAGCGACCGGAGCAATAGCCAAGAAAGAGGCCCACATGATAACGATGGTTAAAAGGGCGATGATTTTAGAAAAAGGTTTCATATATTTTTAATTAAATACTAATAGAGCAGGCGCTCGGCCACGAAAGCCCAAACAGCATAAGCTGACAAAGTAATGACTAGGCCGATAATGGCAGTTTTGATACGGGATTGGGCCTTGCTGACTTCATCTTCATTGCCGCCAGCCGTCATCCATTGATAGCCGCCTAAAATAATCAGAATGATAAAGATAACGCCTAACAAACTCAAGGCCGTGGAAATAACCGTGCCAACAATGCCGGAAACGCTAGTGCTGTCAACATCGGCATAAGCGCCGGTGGCAGAATTTTTTAAACGATCCAGGGGCGAGCTGCTAGCGTTAGTAGCACCCTGAGCGAACTGGACAAAAACAAAATAAGGCAAAACCATTAAAACGACGAAAGAAACTAGTATAAGGGCTTGCTTGATAGTTTTCTTCATAATATATTTTATAATTTTTATATGCTTGATTACTCGCCTTGAGCCGGTTCACCGCCCTCGATAACCGCCGGGGCTGATCCGAGCCGGCCATTATTCATAAAGACGCTCAGTATAAAGAAAGACAAGGCATAAGCGCTAACCACTATTACCAAGCCGATGATTGCCTCCTTAATGAATCCTTTCGCCTTGTTTACCTGCTCTTCATTGCCGCCAGCGATCATCCAAAGAATACCGCCATAAATGACAATAATAATGAAAATTACGCCCATCAACGACAAGATGGCCGTGATAACAGTGCTAACAATTTGCTCTGGCGTTCGAGCCGCTCCGTTGCCGGCGATAAAAAAGCCAGCATTATTGGCAGCCGAATCCAAGCGATCATTCTGGGAATAAACATCACCCGAATCAACCCGAAAAGCATCATTCAAATCAGTGGCTCTGACGGCCAAAGCCGAACCGAAAAACAGCAGGGATAAAGATAGGGCGAGAATAATTTTTTTGGAAAACATATTTTTCATAAAAACTATTGGGTTACTAAAGTTTGAGCGACCATTAAACTGGTAACAAAATAAGAGATAGCATAAGCGGCGGCTACGATAATAATGCCAACGATGGTATCGGCTAGCATGGTCTTGGCCGTATCAACTCTTTTCTCATTGCCACGCGCGGTCATCCAAAGGATACCGGCGTAGATCATCATGATCAAAAAGATAACGCCCAAAAATGAAAGGGCGGTAGCTAAGATAGAGTTAATGCCAAAAGTCAAATCGCCGCCAGTACTGGCGCCAAAGAGACGTTGATTATAATGGCCGGTCTTCTTGGCTGTATAATCCAAACCGGTGCTGCTGGCAAAACTATAAGCCCAAGCGCTCTGAGCCCAAAGCCAAAGACTGATACTGGTCAATAATAAGCTTATTTTTTTCATCTTATTACTAATTAAAAATCAAAATTAATTTCCCTGGGACGGCGGCGGAGTCGGGTTGGTCTCAGTTAATTGCCGGCCGATGAAGGCGGTAATGGCATAAGCCGATAGAATGATAATCAAGCCGATAATAGCTGACGTCAAAATATTCTTAGCGCGCTCCGTCTGCTTTTCATTGCCGGTGGCAGTCATCCATAAGAAACCGGCGAAGATTATAAGTATCATTAGAATAACGCCGATAAAAGATAAGATGGCGCCGATGATCTGACCGATTTTAGTAGATAAAAATTGACCGGCACCACCAGCAGCATCAACCTGGTCGGTATTCAAAGGACCGCTCAAATTACCGGCAGTAATGGTATCGGATAAGCCATAGTCGCCGGAAGCGGCGAAAACACGGCTCATCAGAACAAAGAGGGACAAAAATATGATTAAAGAAACCAGAGGAAAAACAATTTTATTAATCTTCTTCTTCATAGTTTTATATTGAAAAAATTATTATAGATAGCTTGATCCTGCTTCAACAAAAAATTCCAGAGCCGCGGCCCGGTTAAGATTTTTTACTGAGCTAGAATTGTTAGTAACGACCGAAAACTCATAGTAAAAACCAATAATTAGTCTTACGGCTCTGGGCACGAAGTAGTTTCCTGCCCAAGGCGGTGGCCCCGTTTTTAAAACAGGGCCAACTTTTCCGAAATCGATTTCTGAAAATTATTATGCATTATTGGTGGCATTGATTAAGCTGTTCAAGACGAACGAAGCGATGCCCCAAGAAGCCAAGATGATGACTAAACCGATAACACCGGCACCCATCAACTTTTTAGCTTCACCCACCTTGTCTTCGTTACCAGCAGCAGTCATCCATTTGAAACCACCTAATAAGATGATGACAACGGCGATGATGCCCAAGAATAACATAAGGGTGTTGATGATACGGGCCACGATTCTTCTCGGATCTTCTGATCCTAATTGAATCTGCTCGCTAATTTCATTGATACCGACGTCTAAAGCATGAGCTCTTAAGCCGACGAATAACACGCCAACCAAAGACATGATGCCTAAAGACAATAAATTCTTCATGATTTTTTTACTCATAATTCACCACCTTTCTAGTTTTAGTTTGTTAATAATTATATAAAAATATTACCATATTTCTAAAATAAAAACAAATATGTTATACTAAATAGCATGAAAAAGCCGATAAAAATACAATTTCATCACATTATCTGGGCAGTTTTCTATGCCTTTTTATTCGCTTTAATCCTCAACCATTCCTTCCTCTATCTTGACCCGGACCTGGGCTGGCATCTCAAAAGCGGCCAAGAAACCGCCCAAACCGGGTCTGTACCTCATATTAACACTATCAACTACACCCTAAACGGCGAACGCTGGGTGGACCATGAATGGCTGGCTAATCTAGGAATGCACTACGTCTATACTCATTGGGGTTATATCGTCCTGAGCTTGATCTTCGCGGCCATTGCCCTTTTGATTTTCATCCTGCTCCATCGCTGGATAAAAAAAGAATTCGTTACTCAGCCCAACCCTTGGCTCTTGATGCTTTTAGAATTAGTCGGCCTTTTGACAATCATCCCGCACCTGGGAATCAGGGTGCAGGAGATAACAGCGCTGAGCTTGCTCCTATTATTCTTGATCTTATACTATTACGGCAAGAATAAAAAAATCTGGACCTTATTCTGGCTCCTGCCATTGTTTTATCTCTGGGCCAATTTACACGGCGGTTTCATTATCGGACCAGTAATTCTATTTCTTTTCTTGTGGGCAAAATTATTGGAAGGATTATTAAAACGCTTCCGCCCTTTTTCCTGGATAGACTTTTCCCAAGCCCTAACGGTTAAACAACTCGGCTTAGTTTTTATCTTTTCAATCTTGGCGACCGCCACAACTCTCTTAACCCCTTATAAGCTAGAGCTCTTCTCCTTCTTAGGCAGCTACGGCAACACTTTTTATTTAAATCATATTATGGAATGGCTGCCACAATGGTCCTTCCCCTATGTCTATTGGCAATTCGGCTTCATCGCTACCCTCCTAGTGCTATTAGTATTGTGGCTGATTTATGTTATAAAAGGCCGGCGCGGCTGGAAAATCAACATCTGGCAAACTGGGATAATTATCGCCCTAATGATTATGGCGATAAAATCCAGGCGCCACTTTCCACTATTATTCATTGCTTCCTTCCCCTGGTTGTTCTGGTTCTTAACCGAATTTTTAGATATCAAAAGCGGCTATTTCCAACTAAAACAAAAATTGACCAAATACCTGCTCCCGACATTTATAATCATTGTCCTCGTCCTCAGCACTGCCAACACTCTCCTGGCTACCAACTTCCACTCCCAGCCCTTCCAATCTTTCTGCGAAGACAAATATAACCCGGAAGATGGCGGTTTGCGCTATCCGTGTGCGGCCCTCAAATTCATCAAGCAATGGAAAGATTATGATAATTACCGCTTGCTCAATAATTTCGGCTGGGGCGGATTTTTCATCTGGACTTGGCAGGAAAAACAACTATTCATTGACGGCCGTTTGCCTCAAGCGCCATACCAGGGCCGCTCGCTCCTGGAAGAATATTGGGATTTTCAAGTTGAAGCTACAATTCCGGCCGCGCTAGAAAAACATCAGATTGAGATGGTCTTTATCGGCGATAGCCAAAATAAGGTGAAGTTAAATTGGCTGGAAAAAAACTTTATGCTCCTAAACGAAGCCGAACTGAACAACACCCGCAATTATCTCCGAGAATATTTAGAACAAAGCCCGGAATGGAAAAGAATCTATAATGATGCTATCAGCATAATCTATGTTAAGAAATAATCGCCAATTTATTGGAGTCGGAATTTTATACCTCTTACTGGCGCTAATCGCCCTGAACTTTTTACCTCTCAGACAATTAAGCCTAGACCCCTCCGCGACTTACTCGGCCTGGCGTTATAGTTTTGCGGTTTACAGCTCCCTGATGTTGAGCCTCTTATTATTAACTGCGGCCTATATCTGGCTGGGGCGAAAAACAAAAAGCTCCGAACCGCCGCTCAAATTATTAATTGGCTTGATTGCCCTGCTCTCTGTAATCTTGCTTTTTACCTTCCCGCTGGGGGCTTCAGACTTGTTCTTTTATATTTCTCAAGCTCGAGTTTGGAGTATCCATCATCTCAACCCTTATGCCCAAACTTATTTGAGCTTAAGCCAAGACGTTTTTTATCCTTTCCTAAAAAATAATTTCTGGGCTAATACTACCAGCCCCTATGGCCCGCTTTTCGTTATCGTTAGCGGCGGCCTCAGTTGGTTGGCTCGATCCAGTCTTTTCGGCACTCTCTTAATCTTTAAAGCTGGAGTGGCTCTGGCCCATCTCTTTAATGTCTGGCTAATGGACAAAACCCTAGGTCGGCGCGCCGCTTGGCTCTATGGATTAAATCCCCTGATAATCTTTGAATTTCTCATTAATGGCCACAATGAAGTTCTGCTGATAAGCTTTACTTTACTGGCTTTCTATTTCTTCCACACTAAAAAAGACTCTATCCAAAACGGCCTGAAGATGATGACCGCCTTAGTCTTGGGGGTATTCATCAAATTTATTTCCCTGCCGCTGATTCCCTTTTGGGCTTTAGCCTACCTAAAAAAATTAAATAAGCCCTCCCAAAAAATTATTTTTGTTGCCGGCGCTTGCCTCCTGACAGCTCTGATAGCTTGCTTAGTCTATTTCCCCTTCTGGCAAGATTGGAGCATCCTGACCCACCCTATAACAAACCAGATGCGCTTCACTAATAAGATTCTGGTCTCGCCTCTGATTTTAGGGATATATCACCTCTTCCAGTTAAGCGGCGGCAATATCAGCTGGAGCCAAGCTGTCGGCTTCAGCCAATTAACCTGCTTGATATTTCTGGCTGTCTTGGGCTTCGGGGTATTAAAAAATTTCCGGCGCCTCACTCCGACCAGCCTGTTTTTTTCTAGTGTCGGAGCTATGGCCATCATGTATTTCTGCTTTTTCTCCTGGCTTATGCCTTGGTATTTAACCTTTTTCCTGCTATTATTGATAATAAATTATTCCCTGAAGAAAGAGCCCATTAATCTTCTCTTTATCCACGCCCTCACTATTCTGGGCATCTTCTTTTACTCTATCTTACGCTAATATGGACTACCGTGATTTCAAACAACTAACCGAAAAATCTGACAACCATTTTTGGTATCGGGCGCGCCGCCGGTTAATCAAATATCTTTTGACCGGGGTCTTGAAACCAGGCGATAGCTCTACCCGCATATTAGAGATCGGCTGCGGCACCGGCTCCCAGCTATCATTACTGCAAGAATTCGGTTCGGTCGAGGGCTTAGATATTGAACCGGAAGCTATAACCCTGGCGCGACAGAACGGTTTTGCCGCCAAAGTTTTTGATTTAGAGAAAGATAATTTCCCGGACAATAGCTACAGCGCCATCGCTGCCTTTGATGTTTTAGAGCACTTGCAAGATGATGCGGCCACTCTCAAAAAAATCAGCGCCGCCCTAGCCCCCGGGGGCTATTTCTTCTTTACCGTACCGGCCAACCCCTGGCTTTTCAGCCCGCATGATAAAGCTATGGGCCACTATCGCCGCTACAGCTTGAAGGAGATAAAAGCTAAGATTGCCGCTGCCGGGCTTCAGGTAGAAGAAACCGGCCGGTGGAATTTCTGGCTTTTTCCTGCTATCATATTAATACGCTTAGTAAAGAAAATTTGGCCGGCAAAAAATCAGCCTCGCTCCGAATCCCGCCCCCTGCCGCCAATAATAAACTGCCTGCTCTATCGCATCTTAAACACCGAAACCGCCCTCATTAAGCGCCACATTAAGCTCCCCTGGGGGCTCACAATCTATGGCCGCGCCCGCAAATAAAACTCTGGTGGACTTTTGCCTGCCAGTCTATAACGAAGAAAGAATCCTGGAAGACAGCGTCCTGAAACTTTTTAATTGGCTCCAACAAAACGACCAACCCTATGATTGGCGCCTCACCATTATCAGCAATGGCTCAACCGACAATTCCTTCGCTTTGGGCCAGAAACTTTCCGACCGCTTTCCTTCCCTGATCTCAATCGTCAATATCCCTCAACCCGGCCGCGGCCAAGCCTTGAAAAAATACTGGCAAGAAAGTCCGGCCGATATCTTGGTCTATATGGATATTGACTTAGCCGTCGATCTCAAGAATATCCCGGCCCTGATTAGCCCGCTCCAAGAAAAAAATTACGAGTTAGCTATCGGTTCCCGCCTCCTGCCCGAATCCCATATTGACCGCTCCTTCATCCGTGAATTGAGCTCGCAAACATACAACTTCTTGTCGCGCCTGATATTAGGACATCGCTTTTCCGATATGCAATGCGGTTTCAAGGCCGTTGCCGCTCCCAGCTTCAAAAAAATCGCTGCCTTCATTCAAGACCCTCATTGGTTTTTTGATACTGAATTAATCGTCCTCATCAAAAAAAGCGGCGGCCGGGTCAAAGAAGTACCGGTCGACTGGCAAGAAAACCGCTATGACAAGCGCCAAAGCAAAGTCAAACTGTTCCGCGATTCCTGGAAATTTTTTAAGAACTTGGTCAGATTCCGCTGGCGTCTAGGCCGCCTAAAAGGATTAAAATAAAACAGCCCCGCTAGGAGGCTGTTTTTTTATTTGATGATTATTTCGGTAAATATTTTCTAAATTTCTTCTGTTCTTCCTGTTTCTGTCGTAACTGAGGCAAGCGGCGGAATTGCTTGAACAAGAACCAAAGCCAAACTAAAATTTCAATCGCCCAGAAAAGAATCCAGAATCTAGCTCCCAAGAAGGGTACTTCTTCATAGTTGAAGAAACAGATGAATAGGCCGACAATGGCGTTAGTCAAGAAAAAATTATAAAAGTTGGCTCGCAGCAGAGCGAAAGAATCTTTGCGTTTTTTGTAGATAAACATTATCACCGCCAAGATTACAAGGGCCAAAGTAAAAGCGACCAAAAAAATCTTGAACCAAGGCACGAGCGGCAGATAATAATAGTTGAACCAAAAACGCGGAGTGAACAAATTTCCCATAAAATTAAGGTTATTTTACAAATACCAGGCCATAATGAGACTTACCCGGAGTGAATTCTTCCGCTAATTCCAGCTTTAACTTGCTAATAGCCGTCTTGAGTTTATCCCGGCTGATTAGTTGGCTGGCGGCGGGACCGAAAGGATGATCCTCGTTCCAATCCACAATAATTAGGCGTCCGCCTGGCTTTATCATTCTAATCGTTTCTTTCAACATGTCAATGCTCTTGTCGGCCTGGTGTAAAACATTAATCAACAAAGCGGCATCTAGCTTGTCAGCTTCGATCTTGGTAGCACCAAATATTTCTAAATTGCTCCAAACTGTTTCAACTTGGGGCAGATTCTCCAAACGGGCCCTTTGGGAAATTTCATCCAGAGCCGTCTGGATGATATCAACAGCATAGACTTTGCCTTTTTTCCCGACTAAATGAGCCAGAGGAAAAACTAAAAAACCAAAATTACCGCAACCCAGATCGGCTACTTGGAGGAAGTCCTGATGCGGAATCTTTTTCAGGATCACCTCAACGTTAAGCAAATTATTTTTAGCAATCATATGTTTATTCCACTAATATTTGGCGGGTAACGGTCCGTTCCCGACTATATTTTTTCTTAGCTTTGACAATAATGATATTAACGCCTTTCTTGAGGGCGATATTTTGGGAAAAAGCACCGGCGCTATCTATTAAGATCGCTTGGCCATTAACGGAAACATCGCTTTCCGGCTCGGTCTGACCGACAATATTGACTGTCATCTCGCGCCGCACTTCATTGCCACTCGGTTCTAATATTTCTAGATCAGGCGGGGCGGTAATTTTTTTTAAATAAAATCCCAGATACAAAACACAACCGCAAAGGACGAAAAGAATGATCAAATTACGGAAAACTTTAGGGAAAATAATCAGCTTATGCTTCTTCACCACTTTTTTGGAAAAGACGTCATCATCTTCAGTTTGATAAATCTGACGCTCTTTAACGAAATTTTTCAGGATAGTTTTCCGATCCAGTCCCAAAAGATCAGCATATTGGCGCAGGAAAATCTTGCCATAGATACCCCCCGGCAGAAGCGCATAATCTTCTTCTTCCAAGGCCTGAACGTATTCCACTTTTACTTTCAATCTACGAGCTACCTGCTCCCGAGTCCAAGCTTTTTCGGTTCGAGCCAGGCGTAATTGGTCGCCAATACTTTTATACTCCGATAATACCGGACGGGCGGTGAAAGCAGTCATAGCAAAAATTATTGGGGTAGACAACAAACTAATGGGTTGGCTGGATCACTTCCAGCCGGACAAGGCCGATCAGTCTTACAGTCGCGACCAGCGCTCGCCGCCATACAAGCATAACCTTGACCAGCGCCCTCGCAAGTTTTTGCCTTACAACATTTGATATTAGGATTATCAGCATTATCACCCAAACATAGACCGGTAATACAGGAATCACCCAAACTCTTGTCCATACAAGAATATCCCTTATCGCCATATTTTTGGGAGCAGATATCACCGGCACCAGTAACCGAAGGCCGGCTGATAGTACCGGACCAATTAAGGCCAAGGGCAGTCATGGAAAACTTAACAATCATATAACTGCCAAAGACAATGGCCAAACCGACGACTGAACCAATTAATATCTTTTTGCCCTTCTCTACCGTCTGGGCATTGCCGCCGGAAATTAGGAACATAAAGCCGCCGACGACAAACATCAAGAGAGTCAAAGAACCGACTATGCCTAGGATCCATTGCATTACGTTAACTATAAGCTGGACGCCGTCATTCAACGTATAATTGCCGCAATTAACTGCACCAGTCGGGCACTTGCCACCGGTCTCAGACGGCAACAGGCCGCGGTCGGCCGCTTGCACTGCCAAAAAAGGCAAGATGACAAACAAACAAATGGCGGCGGCGATAATAAAATTCTTCTTGGAAAAAATATTTTTCATATAGATAAATTATTGACTCAAAGTTTGCTGAACGCGACTGGCGGCCAACCCCATAGCTTCCGGGATTCTGGTTTCGTCAGCCATCGCACTGTCAATCATATCAGCAAAAGCATTTTCAGCGGCCGTAGCATTATAGCCCCGATACCAACTCTTGGCGGTCAAAACTTGATTGGCAAAAACTCCAATCTCCGGGTCTTCTCTTTGGTCCTTAATTAGAGCTCTCAAAGCGGTCGGCTTTTTCGTCTTAGCCAGATAAGCTTTGACCTGGTCCGGATTAGCCATATATTGGACAAAGTCCCAAGCTTCATTGCTATGAGCGCTCTTTTTGGCGACAACGTTCACCCAATAATTAGCAAAGTTGGTGTCAGCGGTGGCGCCTTCAATTTGCAGTAATTTAGCTACGCCAAAATTTAGTTTCGGCGCCCGCGCCTTGATGGTTGGTAAATGGTAAGCATAACCGAACATAAAAGCTAAGTTGCCGCTCACAAAAGCATCCAGCGAAGTGTTCAGATCATTATTCCAAGAATAAACTTCTTTGACTGGGTTGGAAAAATCAGTATAGAAACGCAAAGCGCTGTAACCCGGATTATAGCTTTGATCTTTCGAATTAACCGGGATCTGATGGAAAGATACCCCGCCGTTAGTAATCATCTGGGAGCCGTTCTGCATCATCAGGGCCGACAAGATATCACTGTATCTTTCAATATTACGGCTAGTGCCCAAAGCCACACCGGATTGAATAATATTTCCTTTCAGGTCTTGTTTGGTCAATTTTTTGACAGTCTGCTGAAACTCTCTATTCCAATAAGCCGGGATATCAGTAATGCCGGCGTTATTTAATAAGTCGCGATTATAATACAAAGCCAAAGTATCAAGCGCCATGGGCAAACCGTAAATCTTGCCGTCAATCACCACATCGTCATAAACGACATCGACAAAATTATCTTTGATATTCTTCGGAGTGGGGCTGATTGTATTTCTAGTTTCCGGAATAATCTGTTTCTGCAAACCGCCGGAAAGAACCGGAAAGACCATCGGAATCTGAGCCGGGGTTGGCACTATCTTGCTCTGATATTTTCGCACCCAGGTATTATTTATCGCAAAAATATCCGGGCCGCGATCTTCAGCAAAAGCGTTCAAAAGCTCGGACTCATATTCGTTGTAGCGGAACTTGCGGTAGTTGATGGTGATAAAAGGATGCAGCACTTTATAGCTTTCAATAATCGGAGCTAAGTCATCAGAGTTATCCCAAACACCCCAGATGGTTAAAGTCAGGGGTTTCATAGATTGTTGGGTTTGTTGCGCGCTCGGCTTACAGCCGAAACCAGAGGTCAAAATAAAGACAAAAAGCAAAGAGAGAGCAATTATTTTTTTGTTCATATGGTTATAATAAGCTAATTTCATTATAACAGAAAAGCCCTGGAAGGACAATAAAACCGCCCCGGAAAGGGCGGCTAGAATAAGCTTGATAAAGCCCGAGCTTAATCAACCTTGACCTCGTCTAATTTGACGCTCAAAAGCTGAGAAATACCATCGGCCTGCATAGTGACACCATAAAGGATGCTGGCCTTTCTCATAGAAGCCCGATTATGAGTAATAACGATAAATTGAGTTTTGTTGGATAAATCATCCAAAATCTTAGCCAAACGCTCAGAATTAGCCTCATCTAAAGCCGCATCGACTTCATCTAAAACCACAAAGGGCGAAGGATTGGCGCTGATAATGGCTGAGATTAAGGCAATGGCAGTCAAAGCTCTTTCGCCACCTGACAACATGGAAACCGACTTAATCTTCTTGCCCGGAGGAGTCGCTTCAATTTCAATTCCGGCCAAACCGGTAGCATTATGCTTTTTTAAAAATTTAATCTTGCTCAGATTATTATACTCCACTTGCTTCTGGTTTAAGGTGATAGTCTTTTCATATTCATCGCCGGTGATAGAGCCATCACCCTCAGCTTTCTTCTCGTCCTTAATTTCTTCATCCGTAGCCATAACCTTGACGATCTTGGCGCTGCCGCCGTTGAATAAAATCTTGAAGTACTCGCTGAACTTTTCCGATATGACTTTAAACTCGGCATCAAATCTTTCTTTGATGGTCAAATCTAATTCATAGATAATCTTCTCTAAAGATTTAATGGCATCGTTTAAGTCGTTAGTTTGGGTAAAGAGAAAATCATAGCGCTCCTTGGTCGTCTCATATTCCTTGGTCACTTCTGGATCAATGCCGCCAATCATTTCCAGTTGCTTCTTTAATTGGCTGATACGTTCGCCTAAAGGCTCGATTTCTACCGCCGCCTCATTGCGGACTTCCTTGATGTCGCGCAAAGAGGTAAAGATTTGGCGCATTTCGGCCTCCAAATCTTCCAATCTGGTTTCATAGCGGGTGGCGCTAACCTTGATATCATTCAACTCATTATTGATGTTATTAATTTCGGCCTGCAAGGTCTGGGCTTGCTTCTGGGTTTCAAATAATTGGCCGCGGGAAGCTAACTGCTCGTTATTTAACTGACTGATTTGGTCCTTGGTCACCTGGATCTGGCCATTGATAGCGGCTAGTTGGGAATTTAAATCTTCCTGTTCGCGCTTAGATCCGGCGGCATCAAATTTATCTTGGCTCTGAGACAACTTTTTCTCTATCTCCGCCAACTCCGCCTTCACTTTGACTTGCTTGTCGCCCAAGATATTTTTTCTTTCCTGGCGGCGGCTAATTTCCAAATTGATAGCATTGGCCTGCTCCATCAATAGTTCTTTCTGATTGGCTAAATCGGCTAAATCAGCCTGAATTTTAGCCACTAATGCTTGCTGGCTAGCCCCCGTAGTCAAACTCATCACCTCTTGCAATTCTTCCTTGATTTCCCTCAAGGCCTGTCTAATCTTTTCCAAATCTAATTCCAATTCGGCCGCTTCCAACTTTTCCAAAGACCGGGCCAAGCGGGAGTTAATCTTCTCCATATCGCTATTGCCACTGCCGGCAGTGATTTTCAAAAGTTCCTGGTTCAAATCAGCAATACGATTAGTCAAAGAATTTTTTTCTTGGCTTAAACGTGCCGCTTTCTCGTTGTCCGGCTTGAAAGAATTTTCCAGATCGGCCATCTCATTATCCAAATCAGTCACTTCCCGTTCTAACTCCTTGCGTTTGTTGCTCAAAAAAGATAAATCAAACTGGCCGCTGGCTTCGAGGCGGGCCTCCATCCAAGCTTCCAGCTTGTTGACCTTCTTGATAATATCATCGCGGTCATTGCCCAAATTAGTCAATTGCTTCTGTAATTCTTCGTGGCGGCGGCTAGACTCATCACCCAGACTCTGTTTCTCCAACTCGGAATTGATGGCGGTCAGCTTGCTATCCTTGCTCATCTTAACCTTCTCTAATTCTAGGTACTGGCTATTAAATTCGTTAAATTTGTCGTCAATCTCATGCCATAATTGGCGGTAATATGAAATTTGTAAATTAGTGAGCTCCACCTCAATTTCGCTCCGGCGCTCTAATTTATGCACCTGGCGAGTCAAGCTCTTGAGCCGCGGCTCAATCTCGTTCAAAAGAATTTCCACCTGGGTCAGATTCTCATAGCTATTCTGTAATTTATTCAAAGCGATGTCACGCTTAATCTGATATTGTTTGACGCCGGTAGCCTCATCAAAGAAATCTTTGCGCTCGGCCAAACTAGTATTCAAAAATCCTTCTACCATACCCTGGCCGATGACGCTGTAGGTCTTCTGGCCAAAATTAGCCTTAGCTAAAAGCATTTGGATATCAGTCAAACGGACGCGGGAATTGTTAATCAAGTATTCGCTGTCGCCATCACGGAAAATGCGGCGGGTAATAACTATTTCCGGCAAGGTCAAAAGGGTATCAATATAATTTTCGCTTTCTGGCTCCTGCTTTTCCAAGCCCATCTTGGCCTGGACGCCGGAGTTATTCAAGCACAAAGACACCTCGGCCATGCCGAGACGGCTTTTCTGATCTGAGCCGGAGAAGATAACGTCGTCGCTTTTCTTGCCGCGCAAAGTTTTGATGCTCTGCTCGCCCAAAGCCCAGC